>JAEWYP010000061.1 GCA_023395615.1 Bacillota bacterium | reverse complement strand
CGCCGCATATGCAGGTGGACGGCGGCGCGAGCGCCAACGGCTTTTTAATGCAGTTTCAAAGCGACATTCTGGGCGTGCCCGTGGTGCGCCCCGCGGTGCTGGAAACGACCGCTCTGGGGGCGGCGCTACTGGCGGGGCTGGCCGTGGGCGTATACCGCAGCAAGGAAGAGGCGGCTTCCATGGTGAAGCCCGACCTCACCTTTACCCCCGCCATGGACGAGTACAACCGGGGGCTGGCGCTGTACGGCTGGCACCGTGCGGTGGAACGCGCCCGCGGCTGGGTGGAACACGGATAAAACGTTGAGCTTGCGGCTGGGTCAGGCGTTGCCGGTTTCGTTCATCACCAGCACGTCGTTTTCGCGTAAAGTCGTCGTGCCGTTGGGGATCACGACGCCGTTGCCGCGGCAGATCATCATAATCAGCCGGTCGTTATTCGTAAGCTCCGCCGGGGTTTTGCCGATCAGCTCGTCGCCCGGTTCCAGCGCCTTTTCGTACAGACGCACGCCGTCGATCTTCACGCCCGCCTTGCCGCTTAACACCAGCGTATCCCCCGGCAGAACGACCGTGGAGCCGTTGGGCACCGTCTTATCCCGCCCGTGCAGCAACAGCACCAGCAGCGTATCCGGCGGCAGGGGCAGTTCCGCTACCGTGCGGCCCGCCCAGGGGTGCTCCGATGGGATGCCAAACTGGATAAACTGCACCGGCACCTCGTCGGTATAGTCGGTAAAGGTTTTCATGACGTCGGCGGAGGGGTCGGTCATGCGCAGGGCGCGGGCGACGGGCGGGATCAGCGACCCCTGCAGCAGGATGGAAAACAGCACGATCGTAAGTACGATGTGGAAAATATCGTTGCTGGTGGAGGCGGGGTCCACCGTGACCATGATGGCGAACACGATGGACGCGGCCCCGCGCATGCCCGCCCACGATACCAGCAGCCGCTGCCGGACGCTGCACCGGAACGGGGACAGAATGGCGAACACCGCCGCCGGGCGCGCCACGAAGGTGAGAAACAGCGCGATCAGCAGCGCCGTGGGCGCGATGGCGGGCAGGTTAGAGGGATACGCCAGCAGCCCCAGAGTGAAAAACAGCAGCATCTGCATCATCCCCGTCGCACCGTCAAAAAAGTTGACCAGCACGCCTTTGTTGGGGATTTTCGCGTTGCCAAGCAGGATGCCCGCCAGATAAGCCGACAGGTAGCCGTTCCCGCCCACGGCGGCGGGCGCCCCATAGGCCAGCAGCGCCACCGCCACCAGAAACACGGCGCAGAACCCGTCTGCAAAATGAAAACGGCGCAGAAAGGCAATCGCCAGCGCCGCGATGATCCCGCCGAAAGCCGCCCCGTACGCCAGCTGCGCAAACACCGCGTAGGCAAACCCGCCCGGCGACGCCTTGCCGCCCATCAGGGATAACAGGATGACCGTGAGCATGTAGGAAAACGGGTCGTTGCTGCCGCTTTCAATCTCCAAAAGCGAGGCCGTGTTATCCTTCAGGTTGAGGCGGCGGGAACGCAGGATGGAGAACACCGACGCGGCGTCCGTGGAGCTGATGACCGCGCCGATCAGGAAGCTTTCCAAAAGGGCTATCCGAAGCGCCAGCCAGCAGAAAAGCCCCACCAGCCCCGCCGTAAGCACCGTACCCAGCGACGACAGCAGCCCGGCCTTCAGCGCCACGGGACGCGCCTCCCGCCATTTGGTGCCGAAGCCGCCGTAGAACATAATAAAGATCAGGGCGACGGAGCACAGCTGCTCGGCTAAAGCGTAATCGTCAAACGGAATTTTGATCAGCCCGTCCGAGCCGAAGAGCATCCCCAGCAGGATAAAGGCCAGCAACGAGGGCACGCCCAGCCGGCTGCTGATTTTTTGGAAAATTACGCAGGCCACGATGATGACCGCGGCCAACAGGATAAAGTTCGCCATTCTTTCGCCTCCTTTTGTTTTTTGCGGTTCCGGATGCGGCAAACCTTTCTTCCCTTATGATACCATCCTACGGGACGTCTGGCTACCCGCGGGCGGGAAAAGGCCTGTAAAAATGCAGGCGAAGCCAGTGCGGCGGCACGGGCCGGCTCCGCGCGGCCGGCAGGTTTTCCGCCGGTATGCTATTTGAGGAAACCGGGCGTTGCCCGGAAGGAGAGAACAAGATGCGGTATAATGTGATCGTTCTGTTTTCGGCGGAGGGGGATCGGGTACTGCTCTGCAGGCGCAGGAAAGCGCCCTATCAGGGAAAGCTGAATTTTGTGGGCGGCAAAATCGAGGCTGGCGAGGACCCCCTCTCGGCCGCGTACCGGGAGCTGTGGGAGGAAACCGCCGTGACACGCGAAGACGTGACGCTTACGCATATCATGGACCTTGCCTATCCGCTGGAAGGCGTTGTGCTGGAGGTCTACGCCGGAACGCTGAAACGGGCCGTGCCGGTCAGCGGCACGGAGAACGAACTGCTCTGGGTGGGCCTAGACGAGGACTTTTCCGATACGGCTCGCTTTGCCGGGTGCGGCAACATCTACCACATGCTTTGCTATCTGCGGGAATACGGGGAGCAGATCCGGGAAACCGGCCACGTGCGCCCGGTGTAGACGCGTTTACCGGCCTGTGTGCTATAATGGGGTATCCGGCAATCTGGCGATCGGCGGTACGCCGGGGCGCTTCCGCGCGCCCGGGAATTCCGACCGGTCGGCCTTTGTGAGGCGGTGGGTGCGATGTGGGTGCTGTTCGCGTTCGGCTCGGCGTTTTTTGCGGGGATTACGGCGATACTGGCCAAGGTGGGCATTCGCAATACGGATTCCGACACCGCTACGGCAATCCGTACCGTGGTGGTGCTGCTGTTTTCGTGGCTGATGGCGTGGCTTAGCGGCAGCATCGGGCAACTCTCCTCAGTTTCGGCGAAAACATGGCTGTTTCTGGTGCTTTCCGGGCTGGCGACCGGCGCGTCGTGGCTGTGCTACTTCCGCGCGCTGCAACTGGGCGATGTGAACAAGGTGGCGCCGATCGACAAATCCTCCACCGTGCTTACGATGCTGCTGGCGTTCCTTTTTCTGGGGGAAAGCCTGACGTGGCTCAAGGCCGCCGCTATGGCGCTGATCGGCGCGGGCGCGTACCTGATGATCCAGCGCAAGCGGGAGGCCGTTTCGGTGGCGGAGGGGGAGAAACCCCGCAAAAACCCGGCGTGGCTCCTGTACGCGCTGGGCTCGGCGGTGTTTGCCAGCCTGACCGCCATTTTGGGTAAAATCGGCATCGAGGGCGTCGATTCCACACTGGGCACGGCCATCCGTACTGGGGTAGTGCTGGTGATGGCGTGGGTGATCGTGTTCGGCCGGGGCAAGCAGAAAACGATCCGGCAGATCGACGGGCGCAGTTACCTGTTCCTGATCCTGTCCGGGTTTGCCACGGGCGGTTCGTGGCTGTGCTACTACCGGGCGCTGCAAACCGGGCCCGCAAGTGTGGTGGTGCCCATCGACAAGCTGAGCATTCTGGTCAGCATCCTGTTCGCGCGCATCGCGTTTAACGAGCGGCTTACGGTCAAGGCCGGCGCGGGGCTTGCGATGATTGTGGCGGGCACGCTGCTTTTGCTGGTGTAAAAGGAATCCTCCGCCCCGGCAGAGAATGCTTATAAAGTTCTACCGAAAGGGGGGCGTTCATGCCGCCGCTGGTCAGCATTTGCTGCGTAACCTACAACCATGCCGATACCGTCGCCCGCGCGCTGGATGGCTTTCTGGCGCAGCAGGCGGATCTGCCGATAGAAATTCTGGTGCACGACGACGCCTCCACGGATGGCACGCCGGACATCCTGCGGGCGTACGCCGCGCGCTACCCGGATGTGGTCAAACCCCTGTTTGAAACGGAAAACCAGTACCGCAAGGGCACGGCCATGGACGCGACGTTTAATTTTCCGCGCGCGACGGGCGCGTATATCGCCCTGTGCGAGGGGGACGATTACTGGACCGACCCCCACAAGCTGCAAAAACAGGTGGATTGCCTGCACGCCCACGCCGGCTGCACGTTCTGCTTTACCAACGCTACCGTGCTGGACGGAAGCGGGAAGGCCCCGGAACGCCCCTTTATCCCCTATTATCCGGAGGAAGCGGCGTATTACGCCCCCGAAACGCGGGAGTATGATTTAGCGGAGATCACGCGCCTGTCCTTTCTGCCCACGGCGTCGTTTCTGTTCCCCCGGGAGGCACTGGCCCGTGTTCCGGCGGAGCTGCTGCTGGCCCCCTGCCCCTACGGGGATTTGCGGCTGAAGCTGCTGCTGACCGCCGCGGGCAAAGCGGTGTACCTGCACGCGTTTACCTGCGTGTACCGGCTGAACGCGCAAGGTAGCGCCATGGCGGCCTGGGGCGCGGAAAGCGCGCAAAAGACCCGCCTGCGCTGCGAGCAGACCCTCGCCATGCTTCGCGGGGTGGACGGTTTCAGCGGCGGGCGGTACCGCGAGGCGCTCTCGCGCCTGATGGACGCGCAGTACCGAGTACTGCTGGAGGCCGCGCCAAGCCGGAAACTGCTTCACGACCCCGACGCGGCCCGCGTGTACCGGAGCCTGCCTGTTGCCCGCCGGATCAAGTTTCACCTGAAAACGTGGCTGCCGGAAAAGTGGTTCCGGTTTTTAAAACAGGGCGTTGTCCGGCGTTGAACGCGGTTTTACCCGCAGCGGTCGCCCCCAAAGCCCGAAAGAAGGTTCGTCCATGCGTATTAACGTAGCGCGCAGCTCCATGCCCCCTTTTGAGGAGTACTGCGCCGAAATCCGCGATCTGTGGGACACTCACTGGCTGACCAACAACGGCGAAAAGGCGTTAAAGCTGGAAGCGGCGCTGAAAGAGTACCTGCAAACCCCCAATGTGGTGCTGTTTTCCAACGGGCACCTCGCGCTGGAGGCGGCCATCCGCGCCATGGGACTTTCCGGCGAGGTGATTACCACCCCCTACACCTTCGCCTCCACCACGCACGCACTGGTTCGCTGCGGAGTGACCCCTGTGTTTGCCGACATCCGGCCGGACACCTATACCATCGACCCCGCGGAGATCGAGCGGAAGATCACCCCCCGCACCACGGCCATCGTGCCGGTGCATGTGTACGGCAACTTCTGCGATGTGGAAGCCATCGCCGCCCTTGCGGAAAAGCACCACCTGAAGGTGTTATACGATGCGGCGCACGCCTTCGGGGCCACGCACCGCGGCCAGACCGCCGCGGCTTTCGGCGACGCGGCCATGTTCAGCTTTCACGCCACCAAGGTGTTCCATACCATTGAGGGCGGCGCAGTGGTGTGCAAAAGCGCCGAACTGGCGAACGCGCTTCGGCTGGAGCGCAACTTTGGCATTACCGGGCCGGAAAACACCGTGTCGGTGGGCGGCAACGCGAAGATGAACGAGTTTCAGGCCGCGATGGGGCTGTGCAACCTGCGGCATCTGGACGGGGAAATCGAAAAACGCCGTAAGGTGTGCGCCCTCTACCACGCGCGGCTGAACGGCGTTGCCGGGCTTACGCTGTGCCCGGAGCGCGCGGAGGACAACTGCGCGTATCTGCCGGTGCTTTTCGAGGGCTATCGCAAAACGCGGGATCAGGCGTTTAACGAGCTGGCCGCGCAGGACATCTACGCGCGCAAGTATTTTTACCCCATCACCACCGCTTTCGAGTGTTACGCGGATCGCTTTGACCCCAATGATACCCCGATCGCGAAACGCGTGAGCGAGCATATCCTGACCCTGCCGCTGTACGCCGATCTGGCCGAGGCGGACGTGCGGCGCATCTGCGATATTCTGCTTCAATAAAATCATCTGGATTCGGGAGGATGGCTTTGAGCGAAACCAAAAAGCGCACGGCAGGCAGGTCGTTCCTGTTTAAGCTTACGGAAAGCGTAGCCACGCAGGGCATTTCCTTCGTGGTGGGCATCGTGCTGGCGCGGCTGCTGAGCCCGGAAGATTACACCATCCTTGGGCTGTTGCTGATTTTCGGCAACGTGGCGCGCGTGTTTGTACAAAGCGGGCTCAACACTGCGCTGATCCAGAAGCTGGACGTGGACGAAACCGACCTGTCCAGCGTGTTTTACCTAAGCCTCGGCATCTCCGGCGCGTGCTACGCGCTGCTGTATTTTACCGCCCCCCTGATCGCCGGATATTTTGCCGTGCCCCAGTTTGCGGGGCTTTTGCGGGTGTACGCGCTCATCCTGTTCCCGGGGGCGTTTAACTCCGTGCAGCAGGCCGTGATCGCCCGGCGCATGGCGTTTCGCAAACTGATGAAAGCCAGCATCGTGGCCACGGTGCTGTCCGGCGTGGTGGGCGTAGGCATGGCATACGGCGGCTGCGGCGTATGGGCGCTGGTGGCCCAGCAGCTTACCACGCAGGTCGCCGTGTGCGTGATCCTCCTGTTTGTGGTGGACTGGCGGCCCAAACTGCTATTCTCCTGGCGAAAGGTGAAAAGCCTGTTTTCCTTCGGGTGGAAGCTGCTGCTGTCCAGCCTGATCGAAACGATTTATAACGAACTGCGTCCGCTGGTGATCGGTAAACGTTACCCGGAAGGGGAGCTTGGCTTTTACAAGCGGGGCAACCAGTTTCCGGAACTGCTGATGAACAGCGTGGACGGCTCTATCCAGAGCGTGATGCTGCCGGTGTTTTCCGCCGAGCAGGAGAACCGTGTGCGCCTGAAAGCCATTATGCGCCGCACGGTGATGGTATCGTCGTTTCTGGTGTTTCCGATGATGGCGGGGCTGGCGCTGGTGGCACGCCCCATGGTAAGCCTGCTACTGACGGACAAATGGCTGCCCTGCGTGCCGTTTATCTGGATCTGCTGCGCGGATTACGCGTTTTACCCCGTGCATACCAGTAACCTTCAGGCGATTAACGCCATGGGCCGCAGCGACGTGTTCCTGCGGCTGGAAATCATTAAAAAGCTTTACGGCGTGGCCATACTGGCCGTGTCGGTGTTTTGCTTTCACAGCGTGTACGCCATCGCCGCCAGCAGCGTGGTCAGCACCCTGATTGGCACGTTTGTGAACGCCTCCCCCAATAAAAAACTGCTGGGGTACAGCTACCTGGAACAGGTGGTGGATTTGCTGCCCTCGCTGGGCATGACCGCCGTGATGGGCGTCGCGGTGTGGGCGGTGGGCCGTCTGCCGCTTGGTAACCTGCCGATGCTGCTTCTACAAACCGCCGTGGGCGCGGCGGTATACGCGGGGCTGAGCCTGTTGTTCAAACCCGAAGCCTACCTGAACCTTGTGGATATGATCAAAACGCTTCGCGGGAAAACCGGGGAGGTAACAAACGGATGAAAACCGTACTGCTGACCGCCGTAGGCTCCGCCTCGGCGCATGCCGCGCATACGAGCCTTTCGGCGGCGGGATACCGCGTGATCGGGTGCGATATTTACCCGAAAAGCTGGAACGTGAACAGCGGGGAGATGGCGGCGTTTTTTCAGGTGCCCCTCGCCACGGACACGGAAGCCTACGTGGAAGCCCTGCAAAACATCGTGTGCCGGGAGAATGTCGGTTCCATCGTGCCGCTGACCGACGTGGAGGTGGATGCGCTGTGTACCCGCAAAGCAGTTTTTAGTGCGCTGGGCGCAACGGTGTGCTGCCCGGATGCGCCCGTGGCGGCGCTTTGCCGGGATAAGCTGCGCATGGCGCAAGCCCTCGAAAGGGCGGGCCTGTGTACCGTGATCCCCACCTGGACGGCGGACGATCTGCCAACCGAACTCCCCTATCCGCTGATGCTTAAACCCGTTCGCGGCCGCAGCAGCCAGGCGCAGACCGTGGCGCACGACGCGCAGGAGCTTGCGCAGACGCTGCGCCTGCGGGACGATTACATTGTGCAGCCCTACCTGCCGGGCACGGTCTATACCGTGGACGCCGCGCGGGACGCGCTGGGCAACGTGGTAACGCTTACGCGCGCGGAGCGTTTGCGTACGGGTAACGGGCTGGGCACCGCCGTGGAAATCTGCCCCGACCACCCGCTGAACGCGGTATGCGCGGGCATCCTCCGCTTTGCGAATGTGGTGGGCGTGGTGAATCTGGAGTTTATCCGGCATGGGGACGCGTATTATTTTCTGGAGCTGAACCCCCGGTTTTCCGGTGGCGTGGGCTTCAGCGTTCTGGCCGGGTATGATTTTCCGCTGGCGATGATTCGCTGCCACACGGGCGAACCGTTGCCGCCCGCGCCCGCGTTCCGCCGGATGACGCTGGCGCAGCGCTACGAAATGCGCGTGACCGAAGTCGGGGAATAAACGGCGCTCCGGCATACGGGTTGCACCAACGCGCAGGGGGAGGCGAACGGGTGACGGACTGGCACCTTTCCGCGGCGGCGCGCACCAGCCGGGGGCTGGTACGGGCGCGCAACATGGACGGCTTTTTTCTGGACGGGCGATCTTTGCAGCCGGAGGAGATGAACCGTGGCGGCAGCATGTGGGAGGAGAACGATGCGCCTTCCCAACTGTACGCCGTATGCGACGGGCTGGGCAGCGACGCGACGGGGCAGTGGGCGAGCTACGAGATCACCCGCCTGTTGCAGATTCTGCGCGACGCGTATCCGGATGGGATGACCGACAGCGAGGCGCTTTTTTCGGTGGGGAGGCTCTCCGACCGAATCCACCGCCTTGCGGGGACAGACCGCCCGCCGACAGGCGCGGCGCTGGCGATGTGCCTGTGGCTGCGGGGAACGCTGCGGGTGCTTAACGTGGGCAATTGCCGGGTGTACCGCCTGCGCGCGGGCAAGCTGACGCAGCTGAGCGTGGACCACACCGAAACGCAGCGCATGATCGACCTGGGCATGGAAACGCCATATCTGGCGCGAATGAGCCCCCGGCGGCACCTGCTGACCCAGTATGTGGGCATGGATTCCGGCAATCGTGCGTTTCAACCTGCGCTTTCCGCCGTGCTGGCGGTACGGCCCCGCGACCGATACCTGCTGTGCACCGACGGCCTGTATGACATGGTGGAGGATGAGGAAATCCGTAAAACCCTGCTGCGCGCGCGGGACGCTGCCGAGGCCGCGGAACGGCTGGTGCAGCAGGCACTGGACAACGGCGGCCGGGACAATGCGACCGTGGTTTGCCTGACGGTGCACGGCTACCGCCGCGTATGGCGGCTGCGGCAGGGATAACGGCGATAGACGCGCAAACAGCGCCTGCCATCGGGCGGGCGATAAGCGACAGTCGCAACAGGCGCGTCCGCGCGGCGCAAGCAAACAGGGAGGGGATCGCATGGCGGAACTGCCTCGCATGGTAGCGGTCGTGGGCACGAACGCATCGGGCAAAAGCGGGCTGGGGGTGGAACTGGCGCTGCACTATGGCGGCGAGGTGATCTCCGCCGATTCCCGGCAGGTGTACCGGGGGCTGAACCTTGGCAGCGGCAAGATCACCCCGGCGGAGATGCGCGGTGTGCCCCACCACCTGCTGGACGTGTGCGAACCGGGCGCGTTTTTCTCCATGGCGGATTTTCAGCGCCTGGCCTACACAGCGGCGGACGATATACTGGTCCGTGGCAGGACGCCCTTTCTGGTGGGCGGTACGGGCCTGTATGTGGACGCGGTGACGCAGGGCTATGCCCTCTCTGAGGTAAAACCGGACCTGGCGTACCGCGCGGAGCTGGAAACCCATTCCACGCCGGAACTGTACGCCATGCTTTGCGCGCTTGCGCCCGGCACGAACGCGGACCCCGCCAACCGCAACCGCGTGATGCGGATGCTGGAAAAGCTGCACGACGGCGACGCGGCCCCGGCGGCGAAGCAACCGCGTTACCGGGTGTTAAAACTGGGCGTGACCTGGCCCAGGGAGACGCTCTGCCGCCGGATTGACGAGCGGCTGGCGCGCCGCATGCGGGACGGGCTGGCCGACGAGGTGCGGGGGTTGCTGAACGCAGGCGTGTCGCCGGAGTTTTTGCGCAGGCTGGGGCTGGAATACCGCTATGTAAGTGCGTGGCTGCTGGGCGAAATCCCGACCGAAGCGGAGATGCTGAACACGCTTGCACAGGAAATCAAGCGTTTCGCCAAACGGCAGATGACGTGGTTTAAGCGCGATCCGGGCATCCTCTGGCTGAACATGGCGGGCGACCCGGTTGCGCAGGCCTGCGAAGCCGTTGAACCGTTTCTGGCGGAAACGCCTGAACAGGCGTAACGCCGGGGGACGATTGAGACGATAGACAACAGGAACGATAGAATGTGAATGCAAAGCCGCCGCGTAAGGTTTGTACGCGGCGGCTTTTACCGTTCGATTTTTCGCCTGATCCGTCGCGGCGGGCAGGTGGTGGCGATTTTATTCCGGAAAGTTCATATCGGCCAGAAAGCGCTCCTCGAAGGCCGCGTTGCCGCCCAGCGGCACCAGCGTGACCCGGCGGGCGATGGCTTCCGCCTTGGTGCGCAGACGCGTATCCAGCAGCAGCGCCGCCGCGCCCGCCAGCGCCGCGTTGCCCACGGCGCGCGCGCGGCCTGCCAGCGGCGCGGGGATCAGCCCGATGGCGACGGCCGAAGGCACGCTTAACCGGCTGCCGAACCCGCCTGCCAGTTCCAGCCGCGCCACCTGCGAAGCGGGAATGCCCGCCTCCGCCAGCAGGGTTTCCACCCCGGCGGCCACGGCGGCCTTGGCCAGCTGCACTGCGCGCACATCCGCCGCTGTAAGGCCCACCGCCCCGGATACGGGCAGGAACGGCGTTTCCGCCGCGCCGGTGGAGTCGATGCGGCCCAACCGCAGCAGCGCCGCCACCGCGTCGATCAGACCGGAGCCGCAAAGGCCCTCCGCCCGGCCTCCGCCGATCACCCGGCTGCCCAGCCCGCCGTTTTCCACCCATACTTTGTCGATGGCGCCCGTAACGCCGCCCATGCCTTGCGAAATCTCCACCCCTTCAAAAGCGGGGCCTGCCGGGGCCGAAGCGGCGTATAACCGGCCGCCGTGCCACAGCATCAGCTCGCCGTTGGTGCCGATGTCCATCAGCAGCGTGGTTTCCGCACGGTCGCAAAGCCCCGTGGCCAGCGCCGCGCAGGTAAGGTCCGCGCCCATAAAGGCCGCCGCGCAGGGCGGCAGGTAGGCTGGCACACCAGACAGCAGCTCCTCAAAGCCGAACAGGCAATCCGCCTGAAAGGGATGGGTGGCAAGTGAATGTGGTGCGCGCCCGGTAAGCAGATAGAGCATTACCGTATTGCCCGCCACGGTAAGCGCGTCCGGGCTGGACATGCCCGCCGCGTCGCACGCCTGCGTTACCGCGCCCTGTATGGCGTTCAGCGCCAGCGTGCGCAGGCGATCCCCCTCGCCTGCCAGCGCGGCGGAAATGCGTCCCATCACATCCGCGGCTACGGTAGCCTGCGGGTTGGGTGCGGCGGCCTGCCCCAGCGCAAGGCCGGTGGATAGGTCGTAAATCCGCACCGCGAGGGTTGTGGTGCCCAGATCAACTGCCGCGCCGATCCGCCCCGGCATGGGCACGCCGGGCACGGGGTCGTCCGCGTCCGTTTCAATGTTCCGCCATGCCGGTTCCGGCGGCAGGGTTACGGTGCAGTCACCTAAAAGCCGGGTCTGGCAGGCCAGCCGCCGCCCCGCGCGCGTTTCCGCTTCCGTTGGCGGTGTCGCCGCGCCCAACAGGGAGGTTACGCCGCATTTACCGCACGTGCCCCGCCCACCGCAGGGTTGGGCAAGGGGAAAACCCGCCGCTGATAACGCGTCGGCCAGAGTAGGCGTACCGGAAAAGGAAAAAGCGACGGTCACGTCGCCGCGGCATACGGTCAGCCTGGGCATCGAACCCCCCCTTTTTTGAAAAACAAAACGCGCGGAGCCACGCGGACGAAAGACAGATCACGAACAGCTTCGAAATGAAATGCAAAGAACACCGCTATGCGGAATGTGGTTTCGCCTAGTCAAACAGGCACTTGCCATTCAACCGCAGCACCTGTTCCCGTACGTCTCCGGGCAGGCGCTCCGTCAACCATGTGTTCAGCCATGCGCTCCTCTCTATCTGCGGGTGCACCGTCAGATAATCGGCGATCAGGCGCGCCTTGTGGCTGCGCCCCGGCATCAGCAGATACAGCACGTACCAGTCCGCAAGCGCGCACAGCGGTACGGGCGCGCCAAGCGTTTCCGTAACGCCCGCGACCCGGTTTTTTCCGAAGGGGTAGCGGTAAGCGGCATCGCCCCGGTGCACGGTAAAACCGCTTAGCAGGTCAAAATCCACACCGTCCAGCTGATACTCCGAAAAAAAGACGCTCCGGTAGGCCGATACGGGCGGTGCGGGGGGCAGAGCGGCTGCCCCGGTGGAAAGCATGGCTGCCTGTGCGGCAGGCAGGTCCTCTTCGGCGATGATCAGGTCGATATCGTTAAACGTGGTTACGACGCCTTCCAGATAAAGCATCGCCGACGCGCCCACCGCCCAGGTCACGCCCGCCGCGTTCAGCGCGCGAGCCGCTTTGGCCAGCGCCGCCAATTTGGCCTGTTCTTCCATGATGCATGTCCTTTCCGTACAAACGGTAACAAACGTAACTTTTTTCTGCCTCCAGTATAGCGAAAACGCGGGCGTTCCGCAAGGGGAACGCCCGCGCCGTTTCAGGATAAGGCTTCGCCGTTGGTCTCCGCGATTCGCTGATACCACAGGGCGCTGTCCTTGGGGGTGCGCGCCTGCGTGGCGTAGTCCACATAAATCAGTCCGAAGCGCTCCCGGTAGCCGCTGGACCACTCAAAATTATCCAACAGCGACCAGGCAAAGTAGCCCGCCACGTCCACCCCGTCGTCTGCGGCGCGGCGGAGCGCCAGCAGGTAGCGGTGCATAAAATCCACCCGGTTGGGATCGTGTACCTGCCCGTCCAGCGATACGACGTCGTGGGCGCTCATGCCGTTTTCGGTGACCAGCACAGGCAGATGATACCGTTCCCACAGGAAACGCGGGCCCCAGTACAACGCGTCCGGCATCACGGGCCAGTCGCAGGCGGTGCGCGGGTGGCCCGGCGGAAGCGGCTGCTGCACAGGGCCGGTGCGCTCGTCGAAGGTAACGCGGCGGCCCTCGTAAAAATTAAACGCGCAGTAATCCAGCGGCTGGCGCAGGTCGGCCAGCGTAGTTTCAAACCCGTGGGGCAGATACTGACCAAACTGGCGCAGTCCGTCGGCCGGATAGGTGCCAAACATCACCGGGTCCAGCCACCAGGAGGGGCTCCAGGGCCAGCGCGCGGCGGCGGCCTCGGGCATGGAGAACGCGGCTTTGCGCGCCGCCTCTATGGCCTGGGGCGTATCGTCCATCGGGAGGGAGGCGGAACCGCAGCCTACAAACCCGACTTTCGCGCCGGGCACGAGGGCTTTGATGCGCCGTGTAGCCAGCGCGTGCGCCAGGTGGATGTGATAACTGGCGGGGATGGCGTCGCGCGCGGGGCGCTTCAGGCCCGGGGCATGCGCCCCTTCGACATAGCCCAACCCAATGATGCATTCCGGTTCGTTAAAGGTGAAAAAGTCCTTCACCCGGTCGCCGTAACGGGCTGCAACCAGTTCCGCGTAGGCTTCAAACCACTGCGGAAACGCGGGGTTGAGGAAACCGCCCCGGCGGTACAGCGCCGCGGGCAGGTCCCAGTGGTACAGCGTGATAAAGGGGCGGATGTCGTGCGCCAGCAGGCAATCAATCAGTTCGTCGTAAAAACGCAGCCCCTCTTCGTTGGGCGTGCCCGTACCGGTTGGCAACAGGCGCGGCCAGGAAAGGGAAAAGCGGTAGTTTTTGATCCCGAGGTTGGCCATCAGCGCGATATCTTCCCGGAAACGGTGATAATGGTCGCAGGCGGTCTCTCCCGTGTGACCCCCGTACACCGCGCCGGGCGTGAGACAGAAATCATCCCAGATGGAACGACCCTTGCCGCCTTCGAACGCGCCGCCTTCCACCTGATAAGCGGCCGTGGCCGCGCCCCATAAAAAGTCCTTGCGAAAGCCCATACGATTCCCCCATGACCGTCTCGGCGGTCTGTTTTGGCACGTGAACAGCCTGCTCAAAATACTATCTGAAAATCTGCCGGTTGGCAAGGAAAATGTTGCTGCCTGCCGAGAAGCCGGCGGAGTGTACGCGATTATGATTTTGTGGTAAAATATGAGTACAGGCGGGGAGAATCCACGCCGGACAGACCCGAGGCATATCTGCCCCGGCGATTGAAAAACAGACTTTCGGGGAAGGAGCGATCGGACATGGATACTGAAAAAGCAGAGTGGGAACAGAAGGAATACGACGACGAGATTCCGGACCCGGAAGAGGAGCCGGCCCCGCGCGACGACGAAGCCGAGGCTGTGATAGAGGCGGCCCGCAAACACCGGGTGCCCGCGGACGAGAATGTACCCAACGATTGCTTCAGCGATAAGCTGCTGTAAAACAGAAGCCCTGCGCATTTGCATTTTTATGGCTCGCCACGCCAACCGGCGGGCAGTCTTAGGGTTACGATTGCGGGGAGGGAATCTGGCGGAAGCCCCGTTAATCCTGCGCCAGTACCACCGCGCAATCATCCGGTTGAAAATGATATACAACGGCTTTATCCGGGTTGAGCAACACTTTAATCTGCCCGTTTTCATCGCGTATGCGTAATCCCAGCAGTAATTGCCCTGTGCGGCCCACGGCGGCGGCCAGCGTATACAGGTTGATTGGGACGTCGGTGCGAATAAACAGGCGAACGGGGCGGATATAGATTTCGTTGCCGCGATCCGTCAGCAACTCCTCAAAAACGGGGCGGAGCAGCCGATTCTGTGATACCTGGGTTAATACCAGCGCCGCCAGGTTAGACCCGATCACAATATCGTTTACGTGGGAGCAGGTTGCCAGCGCCTGATTTCTCTTACTGAGCATTTCGCTCACCACCACGACCTGCTCGGGGTTTTCCTGATAATGGTGGCTCAGCTGGAGCAGGATGGTCAGGGTCCGCGCGTCCGCGTCGCCCGGCAATTCCGGTTCGGAAAGCACGATAACGCAGGTGGGATGTTCTCCGAGTAATTCGTCAAGCGAATCGTCGCCGTACACATCCCGGCATACCCGGCGAACCTGAAGGTGGTTCAGGGTGGATTCCCCATCCGCGATCTGGCTGGATACAAGGGTGAGGGTGGATCCCGCAATGGCGTGACGGCTGATTTCATGAAGAATATCTTCCGTCAGGTGATTGTAACCGATCACCAGCAGGCGCGCGGGGGGTTCCGGCTCCGGGGGTTGGAGGCAAACGGCGGTCTCGTCTACTTCTCCCGGCACGGCGGAAACGACGGCCGTACCTTTTTCCCGTTCTATCACAACCACCCGATCCCCCGGGCGCACCGTCTGCTCCGCCGGAGGGTTCAACTGAACCTGCGCGCCGTGCGCAAGGCCCAGCACAGACGCGTTGCGATAATACAGCGGAACCTCCGCAAATGCTTTGCCCTCCAGCGAGGGAGCATCCTCCATGTAGATTTCATCACCCTGAAAATCGAATAAATCCTGATAGATCTGCGCCAGCCCGGTCTGACGGCTGGTCTGTGAAAAAATACGGGCGATCAGGCGGTCAAAGAACAGCATCTCCAGCCGGGTCCCGCCGGCGATTTGCGCCGCGGGCAGGTTGCGGGCTTCCCGGATCACGGCGGAAACCGTTACGCTTTCCGGCGCGCCGCATTCATCCAGCAAGGTTCTGGCAGCCAGGATTTCTTTGAGAATATCAAAATCATTGCCGCCCAGGACGATTACGTGCGCGCACCGGTCGATGGCGGTGTTGCGGAGCGCCTGAAAACTGGTGGGGTCTCCGCTGCGGCAGATGACGCGCGATCTTCCCCGGTCCGGAATCTGCGATGAAAGCGACTCTTCCATTTCACAGCGATCCCGTTTGCTTAGCAGTACAAGCGCAGGGGGATGGCGGTTCGAATCGGATTCGACCAGTTCTGATAAGATGGTGGTCAGGTGGTCGTCCGCACCAAGAATCAGGGTGTGACCCTTTTCCAATACACGGGAATTTCCGCGACGAAGCCTCTCCAGCCGGGCTTGAAAGGCGGAGGTAATCAGGCCGATCAGGGAA
>JAEWYP010000096.1 GCA_023395615.1 Bacillota bacterium | reverse complement strand
GCGACCATATCGACATGGAGATCAAGCTGATTACCCCGATCGCCATCGAGCCGGGCCTGCGCTTCGCTATCCGCGAGGGCGGCCGCACGGTTGGTTCCGGCGTTGTCGCCAAGGTGCTGGAGTAAGCAAACACAAAACGAACATCGCTGTTCAAGACCGCCGGGAATGTTCCCGGCGGTCTTTTCGTGCTGGAAAACGGATGGATGAAAAGAACGCCCTATCATTTGTTACAATTTGCTACGGCGATTTTTCCATAACGTTCACCTTCAGTTCAAATTCAACTGTCATTCTGAACAGACTTCATCATGGGAAGGGTCTGCGGAATGAAACGTTACTTAGGCGGAGCACTCTTTATCGCTTTATTATGGCTGGCTGGTGGCGCACTGGCGGAAACAACGGAAATCACATGGCAGGGCAATTGTGGAGCAATTGTGTATCCCAATAATATTAATGGAACAAACTGCCTGCTGCTGCCGGCTGCGGCGAATCCGGCGGAACTGGTTTTATACTCAGGCGCATCTGGCAGAATGACGGTAGCGGGAAATACAGGCGAATCGATTATGGTTTCCTCCGGAGAGGCGTTTGATTTTACTTCTCTGTTTTATCGGGAGCCGGAAGACGGTAAGTATCACGCCACCTTTACTTTCGAATCGGGCGAGACCGAAACACTGACGGTAATGTTTTCAGCGGATATCAGTTCGCTTTTCATCCTGAGCGACGATCAGGATAACCATGGGCGCGCTTGGGTGGACGGCAGCGAACACCATGAAACTGCCGCAAGCGGGGATGCGGTGATGCTCCGCGCAGACGGAAGTGTGATCTACAACGGGGGTTTGAAAGAGATTCGCGGCCGAGGAAACTCCACCTGGGGAAATTATCCGCTGACCTACGAAACCAAAACGACGGTGAATAAAAAACCTTATCAGATCACCCTTTCCCGCGCAGCGGACCTGTTGGATACAGGAGACGCGCACAATGAGAATAAACAGTGGATTTTATTGGCGGAATACTACGACGCGACCATGCTTCATAACCGCATCGCCTATGATCTGGCGCGCGCACTGGGTCAGACCGACGCGCCCGATTGTCAGACGGTGGATCTGTACTATGATGGAGAATACCGCGGACAATATCTGTTGACAGAGAAGGTGGAAGTGGGGGACGGCCGTGTTGAGGCGGAGAATTACGACGACATCCTGAAAAAGTTTAATAATAAAGTTGGAATTGACCTGGATATGCTCGAACAGACGAAGACGGAAACGGATGACGGCGTTTCCGTGGCGGCGCTGGATGGGGTGGAAGATGGCGACGAGACAAACCTCGGCGCTTATCTGGTGGAACTGGATAATGCGTATTATTCGGAGGAGAATGCCTATTTCGGGTTGTCGAATGGTATGTACTTTACAATTAAGAATCCCAAGCATGCATCCGTCAATATGGTCAGCTATATTGGAGGCCTGTTTTCGAATCTTGACGCCGCGCTGACCAACTATGGCGTGAACCCGGAGACGGGGGAGAACTGGAACGAGTTGTTGGATGCGGAATCGGTTCTTCCGTATTACTGGGTTAATAAGCTGGCAAAAAACCCTGACACGTGGTTATCTTCATCAACCTATTTTGTATTGCCGGAGGGCAGCACAAAAGTGCAAATGGGCCCGGTATGGGACTTTGATCAGGCTTTTTACAGGCGCTACAGTGAGAATAGCTCCGTGGCGGACTCGCTTACGCTGCCAAACGGAGTGGATAGTTGGGCGCATGATCTGGAGCGAATCCCGGAATTCCAAACCCTGTCGAAGACTTTTTTTGTGCAAAAACTTGCTCCGGCCGTGAGAAATGTGCTGCTGGGGGATGAGAACGCTGTAAGCGGGGGCTTACATTCGCTTGCCTGGTACTGGCGGCAGACAGCCGCTTCCCGCAAAATGAATGATATGCTGTGGAAACCGGAATCCATTTTTGGCACCGTGGTAGCAGAGACCCGCGAAGAGAATTATCAGGCCCTGCGGTCGTTTATTGAGGACAGGTTCGCATGGCTGGAACAGGATATTGCGCAGTGGCCGGGTGAGGAGAGCGCAAAGAATGTTGCCATATCTCTGAGCGCGCCTTACGGGAACACCGGGGAACGATTATGTGCGACGCTGGACGACCTGCATACCAATGCGGAACAGCCGCAGGTGCAGCTTACACAGATATCGGAGGCGACGGAGGACGAAGATGCCGTTTGGCAGGCGGATCTGACAGTGGAGAGTAAACCCGGTTGCGCGCTGGCAGAGGATGCGACCGTAACAGTTAACGGCGTTTGTGTGCCCGCAACATATTGCGAGGACGGAACGGTAACGGTTTCCGTGCAGTTTGATGATCCCTCCTACCGGCCGGCAGAGTATGATGGAACCGACTATGGATTGGTATTCAACGCCGAGTATTACGCGGAGCATAATGCCGATGCCGCCGCCGCCGCTGGTGACGATCCGGACGCGCTGCTGGCGTATTATGTGGAAACCGGAATTGCACGGGGGGATGTGGCCAACGTGTTCTTCGACCCGAAAGAGGTGCTTGCCAACGTACCGGACATTACGGAGCTGTATGGCGACGATTACGAGGCGGCGGTAACGTATTTTCTGGAAAGCGGTTACGAAGATCTGATGAGTACATTGGATCGTTCCTATACGCCGACGGTATGGGCGACGGCATTTGAGAAATGATAAAATGGTGAGCGCTCAACCCTGTGGCAAATGATGCCGCCGATGTGAGTCTGCCATGCTCTGAATGAAATGGATGGACACGCACGAGCGCGTGTGTATATAGAAGATAGAAAACGAAGCGGACAGGGACGGCAGAGAGTTTTGAAGATCATAAATAAACGAATTAGTTTTGAAAAAATGCTTGCTTTTTTCCAGCTGATCCGGTATACTATCAAAGCTGTCTGTTCAGGGATGATGTGATAAGTTGCCGCCATGGCCATGGCGGGTAATTATCGCGGACCAGCCCGGTAATCGGGCGACGGACTTAAGACGCCGCATGCGCGGCCGGAAGCCTTGAATACGGTTTGCAAAGGCCGTAAGGGAGGGCGGGAGAAATACCGCCTGACGAAAAGTTGCCGATGGACACGCCCGGAGCGGTGTACTTGAGACGAAAGTCAAGGAGGTTTACAAATGGCCAACCAAAAGATTCGGATCAAGCTGAAGGCCTACGAGCACAACCTGATCGACCAGTCTGCGGAACGGATCGTGGAGACCGCCAAGCGGACCGGGGCGAGGGTGTCTGGCCCCATCCCCCTTCCGACCGAGAAGGAAATCGTCACCATTCTTCGTGCGCCGCACAAGTATAAGGACAGCCGCGAGCAGTTCGAAATGCGCACCCACAAACGCCTGATCGACATCTTAAACCCCAATCCCCGCACCGTGGACGCCATGATGAAGCTCGATCTTCCTGCCGGTGTCGAGATCGAAATCAAGCTGAACAATTAAGCAGGAGGTACGCTATCATGAAAAAAGCGATCGTAGGCAAGAAGATCGGCATGACGCAGGTCTTCACCGATGACGGCCGCCTCGTTCCCGTGACCGTGGTGGAGGCAGGCCCCTGCAAGGTAGTGCAGAAAAAGAACGTGGAAAGCGACGGTTACGAGGCCGTGCAGGTCGGTTTTGACACCCTGCCGGAAAACCGCGCCAAGAAACTGGTTAACAAACCCATGACCGGTCACTTCAAAAAGGCCGGCGTCGCCCCCGCGCGTTATCTGCGGGAACTGAAGCTGGACAATGCTTCTCAGCTGGAAGTGGGCGCCGATATCACCGTAGCCCAGTTTGAAGCCGGAGAAAAAATCGACGTGTGCGGTATCACCCGCGGCCGCGGCTTTACCGGCGCCATCTACCGCTGGCATCAGCACACCGGTCCTATGGCTCACGGCTCCAAGTACCACCGTGGCGTAGGCTCCATGAGCGCCAACACCGATCCCGCCCGTGTTTTCAAAAACAAGAAGATGCCCGGCCATTACGGCGTGGAGCGCGTAACGGTGCAGAACCTGGAGATCGTCAAGATCGACACCGAGCGCAACCTGCTCCTCATCAAGGGCGCGGTGCCCGGACCCAACGGCGGCCTGCTGCTCGTGCGCAATGCCGTCAAGGGCGCCTGATTCAAGCTCGACTGAAGGAGGAAATAATCCATGCCTAAGACTGCACTTTATAATATGGAAGGCGCGGCCATCGGCGAGGTGGAGCTGAGCGATGCGATTTTCGCGGCTCCCGTCAACGTAGCCGCCATGCACCTTGTGGTGCGTTCCATTCTGGCCAACAAACGCCAGGGCACGCAGAGCGCCCTCACCCGCGGCGAGGTTCGCGGCGGCGGCCGGAAAATCTACCGCCAGAAGGGCACCGGCAATGCGCGCCATCACGGCAACCGCGCGCCCCAGTTCAAGCACGGCGGCGTCGTGTTCGCTCCCAAGCCCCGCGATTACGTCGTAAACGTTCCCCGCAAGGTTCGCCGCCTGGCTTTTAAGAGCGCGATGACCAGCAAACTGAACGATGGCGATATTATCGTGATCGACGCCCTGAAGCTGGACGAGGCCAAGACCAAACTGATGGTCAAGTTCCTCGGCAACTTCGAACTCACTAAAAACACCATGCTGGTGCTTCCCGGCCGCGACGAGAACGTTGTGCGCGCGGGCAACAACCTCCAGCAGTTGCAGACCTTGTATGTGAATACGCTCAACGTATACGACATTTTAAAGGCCGGCAAGATCATCCTCACGCAGGATGCCCTCAAGGGCGTAGAGGAGGTTTACGCATGAAAGACCCGCACGATATTATCATTCGCCCGGTGCTGACCGAGGAAGCCTACGAAGGCTTCACCGAAAAGCGCTACGTATTCGTGGTGGACCCCCGCGCCAACAAGACGGAGATCAAGCACGCGCTGGAAAGCGTGTTCAAGGGTATTCAGGTGGAGAACGTCAACACCGTGCGCACCCTGGGCAAGATCAAGAAACAGAACCGTACGCAGGGCCGCACCCCCGAAATCAAAAAGGCTTACGTAACCCTCAAGGAAGACTCCAAACCCATTGAGTTCTTCGAGGGCATGGCCGAATAAAGCAGGGAGGACAAGTAGAAATGGCGATTCGCGTTTACAGGCCAACCTCGCCCGCCCGCCGCTTCATGTCGGTGCTGACGTACGAGGAGATCACCACCAACAAGCCCGAGAAATCGCTGCTGGAGTATAAAAAGAAAAACGCCGGCCGCAACAAACAGGGCAAAATTACCGTTCGCCACCAGGGTGGCGGCAACAAGGTAAAATACCGCGTTATCGATTTTAAGCGTGACAAGCTGGATATTCCCGCGAAAGTCACCACGATCGAGTACGATCCCAACCGCAGCGCCTTTATCGCACTGCTCACATACAAAGACGGTGAAAAACGTTACATCCTGGCCCCCAACGGGCTGAAGGTGGGCGACACTGTTGTGAGCGGCGCCACCGCCGATATTATCGCCGGTAACGCACTGCCTGTTGAGAACATCCCCGTCGGAACCCTGATCCACAATGTGGAGATTAAGCCCGGACACGGCGGCCAGATGGCCCGTTCCGCCGGTATGAGCGCCCAGCTGATGGCCAAGGAAAACGGCTATGGTCTGGTACGCCTCCCCTCCGGCGAACTGCGCAAGGTTGCGCTGAACGCCCTGGCGACCATCGGCGTCGTGGGCAACTCCGACCATGAGAACGTTCGGATCGGCAAAGCCGGCCGTACCCGCCATATGGGTATCCGCCCCACCGTCCGCGGCGTTGTCATGAACCCCTGCGATCACCCGCACGGCGGCGGCGAGGGCAAGAGCCCCGTTGGTATGCCCGCGCCTGTGACCCCCTGGGGCAAGGTTGCGCTGGGCTTGAAGACCCGCAAGCACAAGAAGTACTCCAATAAGCTCATCGTAAAGCGCGCGGGTAAATAACCCACAGCAGCCAAGGAAGGAGGAAACCAACCCATGAGCCGTTCCATTAAAAAGGGACCCTATGTGGAATCCGCGCTGATGAAGCGCGTTATGGAAATGAACCATTCGGGCAAGAAGGCAGTCGTGAAGACCTGGTCCCGCGCCTCCACCATCTTCCCGGATTTTGTTGGCCACACCATCGCGGTGCACGATGGCCGCAAACATGTGCCGGTTTACATCACCGAGGAAATGGTGGGTCACAAGCTGGGCGAATTCGTCCCGACCCGCACATTCCGCGGACACGCCGGTGAGAAGGCCGCCGCGGCCAAGTAAGCGGAAGGAGTTGAGTTGAACACATGGCATCCAATACCCAAAAAAAGGCGCAAGCCCATATGGCGGCCCGTGACACTCGTCCGTCCGCCCATGCCAAATACGTACGGATTTCTTCCAGCAAGGTGAAGATCGTCATTGATCTGATCCGTGGAAAATCGGTTGACGACGCAGTGGCGATTCTGCAGTTCACCCCCAAGGCCGCTTCACCCGTTGTGCTGAAAGTGCTTAACAGCGCCATCGCCAACGCCGTGAACAACAGCGAGTTGGATCGCAAGTCGCTTTACGTTGCCGAAGTGTACGCCAACCCCGGCCCCACGCTGAAGCGCTTCGTTGCCCGTTCCCGCGGCAGCGCGTCACCCGTACTCAAGCGCACCAGTCACATCAGCGTAGTGCTGGACCAGAAGTAAGGCGAGGAGGTACCATAATGGGTCAGAAAGTAAATCCCCATGGTGCTCGCGTTGGCGTCATCTTCAATTGGAGCACCCGCTGGTATGCCGACAAGAAGGATTTTGCGAATAACCTGATCGAGGATTTCAAACTTCGCAAAATGCTCAAGGAGAAGTATTACTCCACCGGCATCAGCAACATTGATATTGAACGCAGCGCCAACCGCATCACCGTAAACATTTTTACCGCCAAGCCCGGCATGATCATCGGCCGCGGCGGCGCGGGCATCGAAGCTCTGAAGAAGGATGTAGAAGCCTTCCTTGGCAAGCCCGCTAACCTGAATATCATGGAGATCAAGGCGCCCGACACCAACGCACAGCTGGTGGCGGAAAACATCGCTCAGCAGCTGGAGAAGCGCATCAGCTTCCGTCGTGCTATGAAACAGAGCATGCAGCGCGCCATGAAAGCCGGCGCAAAGGGCATGAAATGCTCTGTTGGCGGTCGTCTGGGCGGCGCGGATATCGCGCGTACCGAGCACTACCACGAAGGCTCTATCCCCCTGCAAACGCTTCGCGCCGACATCGACTACGGCTTTGCCGAAGCCAAGACTACCTATGGCCGCCTGGGCGTGAAGGTATGGATCTATAAAGGTCAGCGCCTGCCCAAGCCGAAGAAGCCGCAGGTTGCCCCTGCTGCCATCGAAGGAGGCAAATAAGCTATGTTGATGCCCAAAAGAGTCAAGCGTCGCCGCGTTTTTCGCGGTCGCATGAGGGGCGAAGCCCATCGTGGCAACACCGTAACCTACGGTGAATATGGTCTGGTTGCGCTGGAACCGGCATGGGTGACCAGCCAGCAGATCGAGGCGGCCCGTATCGCCCTGACCCGCTACACCAAGCGCGGCGGTCAGGTTTGGATCAAGATTTTCCCCGATAAGCCCGTTACCAAGAAGCCTGCCGAGACCCGCATGGGTTCCGGTAAAGGATCTCCTGAGTACTGGGTTGCAGTCGTCAAGCCCGGCCGCGTACTGTTTGAGGTTGCGGGCGTCGGCGATGACATGGCGCTGGAGTCTCTCCGTTTGGCCGGCCACAAGCTGCCGATCCGGACGAAGATTGTGAAGCGCGAAGACAACATCGAAGCGGGTGGTGAGGCTAAATGAAGGCAAACGAGCTTCTCTCGTTAAGCAAGGCCCAACTGGAGGCCAAGATTAAGGAACTGAAGGAAGAGCTGTTCAACCTTCGTTTTCAGCTCGCGACCGGTCAGCTGCAGAATATCATGGTCATCAAAGGCGTAAAACGCGATATCGCCCGCTGCATGACCGCCCTTCGCCAACTGGAACAGAAAGACGCTCAGTAATGAGCTTGACTCACAATGAAGGAGGCAGCCGCTTCAATGTCTGAACAAAGAGGACTTCGCAAGACCCGCGTCGGCACGGTCGTAAGCGACAAGATGGACAAAACCATCGTCGTGGAGATCAAAGAGCGCGTGCGTCATCCGCTTTACGGCAAGATCATGAACCAGACCAGCAAACTGAAAGCTCACGACGAGAATAATGAATGTGGAATTGGCGATACCGTCCGCATCATGGAAACCCGTCCGCTGAGCAAGGACAAGTGCTGGCGACTGGTCGAGATCGTCGAAAAAGCCAAGTAAGGAAAGACGTCGTTTCCGTTTTGCCTGCAGGCGCGCTACAATGCGCCTGGCGGTGCCCGACGTGACTCGGCGATCTTCGTTCGGCCCTCGTCGGCAACATACCGCCGCCGATGGGCGCTCCGAAACACATTTGCGGAAGGCTTAATAAGCCATCCGATCCCAACAAGGAGGAAAACCGTATGATCCAGCCGCAAACGCGACTCAAAGTGGCCGACAACTCCGGCGCCAAGGAAATCATGTGCATCCGTGTGCTCGGCGGTTCCTTCCGCCGCGACGGTTCCATCGGCGACGTGATCGTGGCCAGCGTGAAAAGCGCTACCCCCGGCGGCGCCGTGAAGAAGGGCGACGTGGTGAAGGCCGTTATCGTGCGCATGCGTAAGCAGAAGCGCCGTCCGGACGGCAGTTACATCCGTTTTGACGACAATGCCGCCGTACTGATCGGCGACGACAAGATGCCCAAGGGTACCCGTATTTTTGGACCCGTAGCCCGTGAGCTGCGCGAAAAGTCTTTCATGAAGATCGTTTCGCTCGCTCCCGAAGTGCTGTAATGGAGGATTGACTAATGATTGCGAAGCTTCATGTGAAAAAGAACGATCAGGTCGTCGTCATCTCCGGCCCCAGCACCATTAAGGGCAAGCAGGGCAAGGTTTTGAACGTATTCCCGAAAACCGGGAAGATCATTGTGGAAGGCGTTGCGTACGTCAGCAAGCATCAAAAATCCCGTCGTCAGGATCTGCCGGGCGGAATTTACCAGAAGGAACGCGCTTTGGACGCGTCCAATGTGATGCTGATTTGCCCCAAGTGCGGCAAAGCGACCCGCGTCGGCCACAAGATCGTTGAAGTGGAGAACGACAAGGGTGAAAAGGAAACCAAAAACGTCCGCGTATGCAAACGCTGCAGCGCGGAAATCGAGTAAGGGAGGTACGGCATGATGGCTACCCGCATCAAGGAAAAATACCAAAATGAAGTCGTGCCTGCCTTACAGCAGAAGTTCGGCTACAAAAACGTGATGGAGGTCCCCAAACTCCATAAAGTGATTATCAATATGGGGCTTGGCGATTGCAAAGATAACCCCAAGAGTCTGGAGCTCGCCGTGGCGGAACTGGCCCAGATCAGTGGTCAGAAGCCCATGGTGACCAAGGCCCGCAAGTCCATCGCAAACTTTAAGGTTCGCGAAGGGATGAGCGTCGGCGCCAAAGTTACCCTGCGCGGCACCCGTATGGAAGAGTTTGTGGATAAGCTGATGAATATCGCGCTTCCTCGCGTTCGCGACTTCAGCGGTGTAAGCACCAAAGCTTTCGACGGCCGCGGCAACTACTCCCTGGGCCTGCGCGAACAGCTGATTTTCCCCGAAATCGAATACGATAAGGTGGAAAAAGTACGCGGTCTGGAAATCGTATTCGTCACCTCAGCTAAAACCGACGAGGAATGCAAAGAACTGCTCCGCCTCCTCGGAATGCCGTACGCTCAGTAAGCGGGAAGGGAGAAAAAAACCGTGGCTAAAACAAGCATGAAAATCAAGCAGGCCAGAGCCCCCAAGTTCTCCACTCGGGCTTACACCCGTTGCCGCCTGTGCGGTCGTCCGCACTCGGTACTGCGTAAGTATGGCATCTGCCGCATCTGCTTTAGAAATCTGGCTTACAAGGGCCAGATTCCAGGCGTCCGCAAGGCCAGTTGGTAAGCGGGAAAGAACGGAAGGAGGTTCTATCATGGTAATGAATGATCCCATCGCCGATATGCTGACCCGCATTCGCAACGCGCAAGTGGCAAAGCATGATTCGGTCGTCCTCCCCGCGAGCAACGCCAAAAAGGCGATCGCCAAGATCCTGCTGGCGGAAGGTTATGTGAAGAACGTTGATTTTATCAACGACGGCCCTCAGGGCAGCATCAAGATCACGCTCAAATACGTGGGCGGCAAACAGCCCGTGATTGCGGGCCTGAAAAAGATTTCCAAGCCCGGTCTGCGCGTATACGCAAAGGGCGAAGAACTGCCCAAGGTTCTGGGTGGCCTGGGTATCGCCATCATCTCCACCAGCCGTGGCCTGATGACGGATAAAGAAGCCCGCAAGCAAATGATCGGCGGCGAAGTACTCGCCTACATCTGGTAACCGACACGCAATGGAGGTGTAAGACAATGTCTCGAATCGGAAAACTTCCGATCACTGTCCCCGCGGGCGTGACGGTTCATGTGGATGAGAACAACGTCGTAACGGTAAAAGGGCCCAAAGGAACGCTCTCTCAGGCGGTAAACCCCGATATTACGCTGAAAATGGAGAACAATGTTCTGACCCTGCACCGGCCTACTGACTCGAAGCCGCATAAAGCCATGCACGGCCTGTATCGCAGCCTGGTACACAATATGGTCGTCGGTGTAACCGACGGCTTCACCAAGACCCTGGAGCTGGTGGGCACGGGTTATCGCGCGCAAGCGGAGAACCCCAAGAAGCTCAATATCAGCATCGGCTTCTCGCATCCCGTCGTTTTGGATGCGCCGGAGAATATCTCGTTTGAAACGCCTGCCCCTAACACGATTGTTGTAAAGGGCATCGACAAGCAGCAGGTGGGCAACCTTGCCGCCGATATCCGCATCATCCGCAAACCCGAGCCTTATCTGGGCAAGGGCATCAAGTACGCGGGCGAGCATATCCGTCGCAAGGAAGGCAAGACCGGCAAATAATCGAAAGGGGAATGAACGCACATGTACAAAATGCGTGATCGCAACGCGGACCGCGTGATCCGTCATGCCCGCGTACGTAAAAGAATCAGCGGCACCCCCGATATGCCGCGTCTTTGCGTGTACCGTAGCCTGAACAACATTTACGCGCAGATTATCGACGATACCAAGGGCGTTACCCTCGCAGCCGCTTCCACCATGGAAAAAGCCGTGCAGGAACAGCTTGCGGATGTGGATAAGAAGGGCGCTGCCAAGATCATCGGCAAACTCATCGCCGAGCGTGCGACGGGCGCGGGAATCAAGCAGGTCGTTTTCGACCGCGGCGGATATATCTATACCGGCCGCGTAGCGGAACTGGCTGCGGGCGCCCGCGAAGCCGGACTTGAATTCTAATAAGGAGGACGAACGCATGCAACGCATGGAACAGGTCAGCGAATTCAAGGAGAAGCTTGTCGCCATCAACCGTGTTACCAAGGTTGTTAAAGGCGGCCGCAACTTCCGCTTCGCTGCGCTGGTCGTCGTAGGCGATGAGAAGGGCCGCGTCGGCTCCGGCATCGGTAAAGCTGCGGAAATTTCCGAAGCCATCCGCAAGGGTGTGGAGGATGCTAAAAAGCATCTGGTTACCGTGCCGCTGGTAGGCACCACCATCCCGCACGAAACGATCGGTTATTTCGGCACCGGTAAAGTAGTGATGATGCCCGCCCCCGAAGGCACCGGCGTAATCGCCGGCGGCGCCGCGCGCGCCGTGCTGGAATTGGCTGGCGTTAAAGACATTCGTACCAAGAGCTATGGCACCAACAACCGTATCAACACGGTCAAGGCTACGCTGGAGGGTTTAAGCCTCCTCCGTTCGGCCGAGCAGGTCGCGAAACTTCGCGGCAAGACCGTCGAAGAAATTCTCGGCTAAGGAGGACGACTACGATGAAATTGCAGATCACACTCAAAAAGTCGCCGATCTCCAGCCTGAAAGTGCATCAGGATACCGTCGCTGCGCTTGGCCTGCACAAGGTCGGTCAGACGGTGGTGAAGGAAGATAACGCCTGCATCCGCGGGCAGATCTTCCGTGTCCGGCACATGGTAGACGTACAAGAGATCAACGACTGAGGAGGGGATTGCCAATGAAACTGCACGAGTTGCAACCCGCCGCAGGTTCCACCAGCGCAACCAAGCGCCTCGGCAGAGGCATAGGTTCCGGCCTGGGCAAAACCTCCGGTAAGGGCCATAAGGGTGCCAAAGCCCGTTCCGGCGGTGGCAAACGCCCTGGTTTCGAGGGCGGCCAGATGCCGATGTACCGTCGTATCCCGAAGCGTGGCTTCCATAACCCGTTCCGTGTCGAATATGCTACGATCAACGTTGGGCGGCTCGAAATCTTTGAAAACGGCACTGTCGTGACGGCCGAAACGCTCAAGGAAGCCGGCTTGATCTCCAAGGTCATGGACGGCGTGAAGATCCTGGGCAACGGGGAGCTGACGAAAAAGCTGACCGTAGAAGCCGCAAAATTTACTGACAGTGCAAAGGAAAAGATTGAAAGCCTCGGCGGGAAAGCCGAGGTGAAGTAAGATGGCCAAAGGGAATAGGAACAATCCCTCCATCTGGGAGTCGCTTCGCAACGCATGGAAGGTAGACGATATTCGGAAAAAGCTGATCTATACCTTCATGATGCTGCTGTTGTTCCGCCTTGTCGGCGTAATCCTTGCCCCGGGCATTGATTATAGCCTAGTCCAGTCCAAAATGGGCACCAACAACCTGCCGCTTCTGGATCTGGTTAACATGATGACGGGCAACAACTTCCAGAACATGACCATCATGGCGATGGGCATCACGCCCTACATCAACTCTTCCATCATCATGCAGCTGCTGACCATCGCGATTCCCGCGTTGGAACGCCTGCAGAAGAGTGGCCAGGAAGGCCAGAAACGCATTGCGCAGATTACCCGTTATGTTACCGTCGGCCTCGCACTGTTCCAGGCCATTGGTCTGGTAGCCAGCGTTGGCGTTATCAAGCCCGGCTGGTATAATTACATGCTGGTAGGTATCAGCATGGCGGGCGGCTCTGCACTGGCGATGTGGATTGGCGAGCGTATTACCGAAAAAGGAATCGGCAACGGTATTTCCCTGCTGATTACTGCCGGTATCGTAAGCAACCTGTTCAACGGTGTTGTCAGCCTGACCGGCAAAGCCCTTGGCGCCAACAGCCTTACCCCGTGGCTTACGCTGTTTGCGGTTATCGTGGTTGCGCTACTGATGACCACGATCATCACCTGGGCCGATATGGGCGTTCGCCGGATTAACGTGCATTTTGCCAAACGGGTCACCGGGCGTAAAATGTATGGCGGTCAGAACTCTGTAATCCCGTTAAAGGTGATTGCGGTTGGCGTGCTCCCGCTGATCTTCGCTTATTCCTTTATGACCTTCCCCAGCACCCTGATCCAGCTGACCGGTGGAACCAGCACGGGCTTCGGTCAGTGGTGGGCGCGCTATATGTATAGCACTTCGCCCTGGTATCTGCTGGTGACGGCACTGCTGATCTTCGCGTTTACTTTCTTCTATACCTCCATCACCTTTAACCCCGATGACATGGCCAAGAACGTGCAGCAGCAGGGTGGCGCAATTCCTTCGGTGCGCCCCGGCAAGCCCACGGCTGACTATCTGAAGCGCATCAACAACCGTCTGACGCTCTTCGCCGGTCTGTTCCTGGCGGTTCTGGCTACGATCCCCTCGCTGTTCGCACGTGGTACCGCGCAAGCGCTGCCTTTTGGCGCCAGCAGCCTGTTGATCGCCGTAAGCGTCATTCTGGAGACGAAACGCCAGTTGGACGATTTGCTGATTAACCGCAACTACGATAAGATTTCCTGATCTAATATCGGAGAGGCGTGAAAACGTCCTGGGTAAAGCAAATCTTTACCTGGTTAATCCGACGCGAGAACGACTGTCCTTCGTTTTCCGACAGGTAGCGATGCCTGTAACAGAGGCGAAGGACGGCGTTCTTGTGAGCGGGAACGGATTGTGGTATAATCGTATCGCGTCGTCGAACGCAACGGTGGGAGGTACGATATGAACGTTATTTTTCTGGGCCCTCCAGGCGCAGGAAAAGGTACACAGGCCCAGATTGTCTGTAAGAAATTTGGGATTCCCCAGATTTCGACAGGCGATATGCTACGCGCATCCATTGCCGCAGGAACGGAAACGGGTCTGAAGGCAAAGGGATACATGGATGCCGGCCAACTGGTGCCTGATGAAGTCGTAATTGAGATCGTAAGGGAAAGGCTGACGCAGCCGGATTGCCTGAAAGGCTTTCTGCTGGATGGTTTTCCCCGGACGGTTGAACAGGCGCAGGCACTTGCTTCATTTGCGAAGATTGATGTTGTCATCAATATTGATGTGAGCGATGAAACACTGGTCAAACGCCTGTCCGGGCGCAGAGTATGCCCGCTTTGCGGCGCGCCCTATCATGTGGATCGCTTAAACGGTGCCACAAAGTGCGAAGCGGACGGTACGATGCTGATTCAGCGTGACGACGATAAGCCTGAAACGGTACAGAACCGCCTGACTGTATACCACCGCAAGACGGCTCCCCTGATCGATTATTACGAGAAGGTTGGCATATTGCGTACGGTAGACGGTTCGGCAGGTTTGGAAAACGTAAGCGATGCCATTGTGAAAACGTTAGAGGCGACTTGATGATTTATCTCAAGAATGCACAACAGTTGGATTGTATGCGCAAATCGGGAGCGCTTCTTTACGAAGTGCTTTGCCGATTGAAAGAAGCCGTGAAGCCAGGCGTAAGCACGGCAGCCTTGGATGTATACGCCGAACAACTGATCCGTAAACATAAGGCAACCCCGTCCTTCCTTCATTATGAAGGCTATCCTGCTTCTCTGTGTGTTTCCATCAACGATCAGGTCGTACACGGGATCCCCTCTGAGAATGTGATCCTGCGCGAAGGCGATATTGTCAGTCTGGATTGCGGGTTGATTCTGGAAGGATGGCAATCTGACAGCGCTGTTACAGTAGGCGTCGGAACCATTGATCCCAAAAGCCGCCAGCTGATTGACGTGACCGAGGAGAGCTTCTTCAAAGGCGCGCGTCAGGCTATCAATGGGAATCATCTTGGAGATGTGGGGCATGCGATACAGGCATATGCCGAGAGCTTCGGTTATGGCGTGATCCGTGACCTGACAGGGCATGGGATCGGTCGCAATATGCATGAAGACCCCAGCGTTCCCAATTACGGAATCCCCGGGCACGGCGTTAAATTGCGCCCTGGAATGACGATCGCGATTGAACCGATGATCGCCATGGGGGATTACAACGTAAGCCAGCTGGAAGACGGTTGGACGATTGTAACGGATGACGGAAGCCTTTGCTCCCATTACGAACATACCATCGCGATTAACGAGCACGGTCTGCCGGAATTACTGACTTATCCGGGCTACGCCTTAACGGAGGAACCCCAAGCGTGAAAGCAGATCCGCGTGTGCTGGGCCGGGTGGTTCAGTCTACTCAGGGGCATGACAGAGGGCGCTGGTTTCTGGTCGTCGGACTGGTAGACGAACGATTCGTGCTGATTGCAGACGGGCAAACCCGCAAACTGGAGAAGCCAAAGAAGAAACAGGTGAAACACCTGCTGACGGTACCGATGATCGCCGAAGACGCGGTAAAACAGATTTCGGATGGAGCGCAAACCGCAGACAGTACAATCCGTAAGGCGATTAGTGCGCTCGCACCCGATAAGCAACACGGCTCCGAAGGAGCCGAGAGGAAAACCGACAAGGAGGAATGCGCACTTGTCCAAGAGTGACGTCATTGAAATGGAAGGCACGGTCGTTGAGGCTCTTCCCAACGCGATGTTCCAGGTGGAGCTCCCCGGCGGGCACCGGATCATGGCGCATATTTCGGGAAAGATGCGCATGAACTTCATTCGCATTTATCCCGGCGACAAGGTCACCATTGAACTCTCGCCCTATGATCTGACGCGAGGCCGCATCACGTGGCGCAGCAAGGGCTAAAGGGTATACCAAACGGTCGTATCGATTGGCCGTACGAATGGAGGAAAACAACATGAAGGTTCGTCCCTCGGTAAAGCCCATTTGCGAAAAATGCAAAATCATCAAGCGTAAAGGTCGCGTGATGGTTATTTGCGAAAATCCCAAGCATAAGCAGCGTCAGGGCTAAGAAGGGGCCACCCCTTCAGAACCCTTTCGTAAGGCGTATTGGGTAAAGAGGAGGCCGCCGCTGGCGGCTTTTCTTCTGTCTTGTGTGCTTTTGCAATACATTGCGATTCAAATCGTTAGAAAACTGCACGATCATACTTGTGAAATTCTACCGCAGGCGGAATCCGGATGTGAAATACATTATTTGGTATACATCCGGACCCAAGGACACAAGTCCGGCAAAAATTATCGCAAATGCCCGGAAAACAAAGCGGAAAACCATTGCCGAAAACAAAATGATGTGGTATAATTCGGAAGTTAGACTAGACGTTGAGCCATGGGCGGCTGCGTGCGTGCGAAAGTGCGTGCGACCATGGGCAATGTTCAGGTAACAACGTCAACAAAGCGCGTAAGAACTACGGTTCCGATGCGCGCGGGGTCTTGGGTGACGCTTCGCACCTCTACGCGACGCACACCAATTACAAGAGACCCTTCGCCCAAGAGGGCATTGTTCCCTACATTCAATGGAGGTGTAACACACACATGGCACGTATTGTGGGCGTAGACTTGCCCAGAGAAAAGCGTGTGGAAGTCGGCCTGACCTACATCTTCGGCATCGGCCTGAGCACCGCTCAGAAAATTCTGGCCGAGACCGGGATTAGCCCCGATACCCGCGTAAAGGATCTAGACGAACAGGATGTCAACAAGCTCCGTGATTACATTGAGCATAACGTGAAGGTGGAAGGCGATCTCCGTCGCGAGGTGTCCCTGAATATTAAACGCCTTGTGGAAATCGGCAGCTATCGCGGGACCCGTCATCGTCGTGGCCTGCCGGTTCGCGGCCAGAGAACCAAAACCAACGCGCGTACCCGCAAGGGTCCCAAGCGCGCTATTGCCGGTAAGAAGAAAGCCGCAAAAGCGTAATTGCACGATTGTAACCGCAGCATGGAGGGATGAACAGAATGGCACCTAAACAGAAGCTGAAGAAGGTATCCCGTAAGCGCCGCGAGAAAAAGCTCGTGGAGCGCGGCGCGGCGCATATCCGTTCTTCGTTTAACAACACGATCGTAACCCTGACCGATACTCAAGGCAACGCCATTTCCTGGGCCAGCGCCGGTGGACTTGGCTTCCGCGGAAGCAAAAAGTCTACGCCGTTCGCCGCGCAGATGGCTGCCGAAACCGCTGCCAAGGCAGCGATGGAATTCGGTCTGAAGACCGTTGAAGTCTACGTAAAAGGCCCCGGTTCCGGCCGTGAAGCCGCGATCCGCAGCCTGCAGGCCGCCGGTCTGGAAGTGAACATGATTAAAGACGTTACACCCATTCCGCATAACGGCTGCCGTCCGCCCAAGCGCAGAAGAGTGTAAGGAAATCGAGGAGGTACAACGATATGGCAAGAAATATAGATTCCGTATGCCGTATGTGCCGCCGCGAGGGCACCAAGCTCTTCCTCAAGGGTGAAAAGTGCTTCTCCGCCAAGTGCGCGCAAACGAAACGGCCGACTCCTCCGGGTCAGCATGGGCAGGCCCGTGCCCGGAAAGCGTCCGAATATGGCATGCAGCTCCGTGAAAAACAAAAAGCCCGTCGCGCTTACGGCCTGATGGAAGGCCAGTTCAAGCGTACGTTCTCCAAGGCCGAAGGCATCAAGGGGATTACTGGGGAAAACCTGTTGTCCCTGTTGGAACGCCGTCTGGATAATGTGGTCTACCGCAGCGGTTTGGCCTCCAGCCGCGCGCAGGCCCGCCAGTTCGTAACCCACGGTATGTTCACTGTGAACGGCAAGAAGGTAGACATTCCTTCTTACACAACCAAAGTTGGCGATGTGATTGTCGTGCGCAGCAACCGCAGGGATATTGAGCACTTCAAGATCGTGAAGGAAGGCGTGAACCGCGTGATCCCCAAATGGATCACCACCACCGCAGCCGACCTGACCGCGACCGTTAACGCCCTTCCGCAGCGCGACGATGTTGATCTGACTCTGCAGGAGAACATGATCGTCGAGTTCTACTCTCGTTAGGCTTGAGGTTCATTATCCTCAACCGACCGGTTTGAAACAGGAGGGTAAACCCAATGATCGAAATCGAAAAAGCGCGAATCGAGCGTGTAGAAGTAAGCGCGGACAACACCTACGGTCGTTTTGTCGTGGAACCGCTGGAACGCGGTTTTGGCAATACGCTGGGCAATGCCCTGCGTCGTGTGTTGCTCAGCTCACTGCCCGGCGCTGCGGTTACAAGCCTCAGCATTGAAGGAATCCAGCACGAATTCAGCACGGTTCCCGGCGTCGTAGAGGACGTTACGGAAATTATTCTGAACCTGAAGCAGCTTTCCTTTAAAATGTACACCGATCAGACCAAGACGGTCATTATGGATGTGAAAGGCCCCTGTGAGCTGAAGTCCGGTGATATCCCTATGGATGACGAGATGGAGATGGTTGATCCTAACCTCCATATTGCCACGCTGAACGAGGATGCTCGCCTGCACATGACTCTCACGATGGAAAAAGGCCGCGGCTATGTGAGCGCAGATAAGAACAAATCGCCCAACATGCCTATCGGCGTCATTCCGATTGACTCCATCTTCACGCCGATCCGTAAGGTGAATTACACCATAGAAGATACGCGCGTTGGAAATGTGACAGACTTCGATAAGCTGACGCTTGATGTTTGGACAAACGGCACCGTGATGCCTGATGAGGCCATTTCGACCGCCGCAAAAATCCTGACGGAGCACCTGAGCCTTTTCCTCACCCTCACCGATCAGGTGATGCCTGTGTCGTTCACCGATCAGGAGGACGATAAAAAGGAAAAGGTTCTGGAAATGACCATCGAAGAACTAGATCTGAGCGTGCGTGCCTACAACTGCTTAAAACGTGCCGGTATCAATACGGTAGCCGAGCTCGTGCAGCGTAATCAGGAAGATATGATGAAGGTTCGCAACCTTGGCCGCAAGAGCTTGGAAGAGGTAGAGCAGAAATTACAGGCGCTCAGCCTTTCGCTTAAGCCCAGCGACGAATAACCAATTCCGCCTGCCCCGCGTTTGGATCGCAGGCGACCAGTCCGACTAAGGAGGAAACCGCCATGGCACAACGCAAACTGGGCTGCACCGCCGACCAGCGCAAAGCGCTGATCCGCAATCAGGTAACCAACCTGATCTGGTACGGCCGCATCGAGACGACGGAAGCCCGCGCCAAGGAAGTGCGCCGCGCCGCCGAGCGTTTAATTACATTAGCCATTACTGAATGTGATAACAATCTGGAGGCCACGAAGCAAACCCATAATGAAAAGGGTCAGTTGATGACGCTGACCGTGCAGAACGACAAGCCGTCCAAGCTGGCCGCTCGCCGCATTATGCTCAGCTACCTGTACGAACTCAAGGACGTACAGAAGAAGGATGAGGACAAAGCCGATTACAAAGAGCGTACCGCGGGCGTGAAGTACCCCGTTGTGGAAAAGCTCTTCCGTGAATACGGCCCCAAGTTCAAAAAGCGTAATGAGGAAAAGAAATGCGCAGGCGGGTATACCCGCATCTACAAGCTTGGGCCCCGTCGCGGCGATGCCGCCGAGATGTGCCTGATCGAGATTCTGTAAACAACTTGATAAAAAGCCCTTCCGTGAAAAACGGGAGGGCTTTTCACTATATCAACATATTTGGTACAGTTGGATTGCGGAGTCTTTTCCTGCTTGCCTGTTTAAAACGGGCCATGTATAATGAGGCGTTGATACTGTTGTTTACGGAGGCGGGTTTGATGAAGCAAAACAAAGTTGCGGTCAATTTGGTAAACGGCTCCATGCTTCTATATATGATCTGGCTGCTGTTGCCTGCTGTGCAGGCTGGTTTGCACGCGGTAACAGGTGCGTTGACGATTGGGATTTTCGCACTCGGGATTCTTCTGGATGGAGAAACGCTGAAGAAATGGGCTTTTGATTATATTACAAGGGTTATACTGGCTGTTGCGCTGCCGTTGTGCCTGTTCTTTTTTTTAAACCGTGGCGCAGGCAACCTGCCGGGTTATCTGGCACAACAGGGAATGTTCTGGTTTCCTTTACTGTGGTGCGCTTACGCGCGGCAGAAGGGAGACCCCTTAGTTTATCGTTATGTCAAACCGCTGCTGATTGCGTTAATCGTTATCACAACGGTCACAACGACCGGCTGGCTGATCCAGGGTATGCTCCGCGGAGGCAAGGTGTACGCCTACGCCCGGTCGCTTGGAAATGCTGAACCTGGACGTGAGGCATACCTTCGGGAATTGATGCTCCGTAATATTGGCGGATATGATTTTATTTACGCAAGCGTATTGCTTCTCCCGATTACATTTTATCTTATTCTTTCGTTACGGGGCTGGAGAAAAACTACAGCCGTCATGTTTTATGTATTGCAACTTGCGATGATCGGGCTTTCACAGTATACGTATGCGATTGTTTTTGCAGCTGGAATTACGGGAGTGGAGGTTCTCTCGCTTCTGTTGCGCGCTGTCTTTCACCGGTTGCCTGTGGGCGCGTCGATGATGTGCACGATTCCCGTATTTGTACTTTTATGGCTATTCCGAATTGCACTGGTGAACTGGACAGCCGGGCTGGCGACAGCCTTAGGTTTTGAAAACGCCTCTTACAGCCTGTCTTTACTGAACACGTTGTTTTCGGGAGGTACGTTGGAGAGTGGATCACGGATGCAGGCATACGCTGTGGCATGGCATGGGTTTCTTGCTTCGCCGTGGTTTGGTTCTATCTTTTCCGGAGTAAAAAAGCTGGGAATGCACAGTGATTTTCTGGATTTGCTTTCCGGCATGGGACTGTTTGGCACGATCGGGTTTGGCTTGGGGGCCTGGCAGATCGGACGCGGAGCGTTCAGGGGGATTGTCCGGGAAGCGCCGGCATCCCACATTGTTCTGCAATGGATTGCGTTTATCGCCTGTCTGGCGCTGGGAACGGTGTTTTACTCCCGTGAAATATCTCTGGTTATGTGCCTGGTGATGGCGGCGTTGCTGCGGGAGGAGAAACCGCAAGACAGAAAGGGTTTGAGCGCTTCGCGGGCTTGAAAGCAAAGATGAAAAGCATTATAATAGTAAAAAATCTGTAAAAATTGCGTCAAGGAAGAAGGCGGCCCCCATGAGATGCCAGTACTGTGGTTATCTGGACTCCCGCGTAATTGACAGCCGGCCGACGGAGGAAGGCACAAGCATTCGCAGACGCCGGGAGTGCATGCGCTGTGGGAGGCGTTTTACTACCTACGAAAAGATCGAGACCGCCGTAGTGATGGTGGTAAAGAAAGATATGCGTCGGGAACCGTTCAGCGCGGAAAAAATCAAAAAGGGTTTAATCCATGCCTGCCAAAAGCGTCCGGTCAGCATGAAGGATATCGACGCAATAGAGGAAAAGGTGGAGAAAGCCGTATACAGTAGCGGGGAAGATGAATTCAGCAGCCGCCGAATCGGCGAGCTGGTGATGGAGGAGCTAAAGAAGCTGGATGAAGTCGCTTATGTACGCTTTGCCAGCGTGTATCGACAGTTTACGGATGTAAGCAGTTTTATGGACGAGTTGAACAAACTGGTTACGGAAAATAAACAACGCGCGCAAAATGAAAGTGATAATCCCCAACCGTAATAAATTGTTACATCATGAGTACGGCCTTGAAAAGCAATGCGGGAAAAGCTTTTTCAAGGCCGTTTTATCATGACCGCAAGACCCGCTTTTGTATTCCCGCAACGGTTGTGTTATACTTTGCTTGATGAATGTCTGTAAATGGGAGGGAGGGTTTCCGATGCCTGAACAACCGCAGTCTGTCCTGCTGGTGGATGGGCATAGCCTGATCCACCGTGCTTATCATGCCCTGCCCGCGTTAAGTGTGGATGGTGTTGCCACCAATGCGGTTCAGGGTTTTTTCCTGATGCTGTTTAAGGCAATAACGGATTACCGTCCCGGGGCGCTCGCGGTCATGTTTGATATGCATGCGCCAACATTCCGCCATAAAATGTTTACCGAATATAAGGCTGGGCGCAAACCGACGCCGGAGGACCTGCGGCCTCAGTTTCCGATTATCCACGAGCTGCTGACCGCGATGGGCATTACGCAATGCGAACTTGAAGGGTACGAGGCTGACGATCTGCTGGGGACCGCCGCGAAACTGGCGAATGAGCGCGGCATCCATGCCTATGTCCTGACCGGGGATCGCGACAGCCTGCAACTGGTAAGCGATGACACACAGGTTATTTTAACCAAGACCGGAATTTCGGAAAGCCTGCTGCTTTCCCCGGATACGGTTAAGGAGGTATACGGTTTTACGCCTGCTCAGGTGACCGATATGAAGGGGCTGATGGGGGACAGCAGCGATAATATCCCCGGTGTGCCAGGCGTAGGTGAAAAAACGGCGCTGAAGCTGATTACGCAATACGGTGATCTGGAGGGCGTGCTGGCTCATGCGGAGGAGATTCCCGGTAAGTTGGGTGAGCGGATCCGCGAAAACAGCAAACTGGCGGAACTCAGTAAGGATCTGGGCACCATTCGGATCAACGCGCCGTTGAACGTTGATTTTTCCGCTTGTGGGATGAATGCGATGCCTGCCGCGATACCTGCGTTGCAGAAGTACCGGTTGAATCGGCTGGCGAAGCAGTTGGAAGCGCTGGCTGCCCCGGGCAGGGCGGCAAACCCTGTACTAAAAAACCCTGTGCCTGTGATCAAACCGGATCAGAGCGCCGAACCGGTCGCGGAGCCGATGGAAGCTTTCCAGCAACCGCATACGCCGGAGGTTATTCTGACCGCAGAGGCTCTTACCGCGCTGGCGCAACGACTGGCCGGAGCAGGTAAGCCGCTGTCGCTTGTGCAGGGTGAAAGCGCCGTGGCGCTCTGTGCAGGCGACGGGAGTTGCTGGTATACTCCGCTGCTGCGGGATATGATGAGCCCGGGGCTTTATGACGATCAGATTTTAACGGCACTCCAACCTCTGTTTGAAAAGACGCCGCTGATTCTGCATGGCGCGAAGAGCCTTTTCCATCGGCTGGATTCGTTAAGCCTGCCGCAACCGGTTGTTGCGTGGGATACCATGGTTGCGGCTTATCTGCTGGAACCGACGCGAAAAAGCTTCGATCTGGCAGCAACCCTTAGCGCGGAGGATCCGGACGGACCTGCGGAGAATGCGGCTGTGAAGAACGCGCCCCCGCCGCTTCCGGAGAAATCCGCCGCGGACGCGGCGGCAGTCTATGCCCTCTCCATCCGGCAGCGTGAAAAGCTGACCGATCGGGGGATGCTGCGGCTGCTGACCGAAATGGAGATGCCGCTGACCCGCGTGCTGTTCGCGATGGAACGGGAAGGTTTCAGCGTGGATAAATCCGCCCTGGCGGAACTGGGTGTTCAATTCACGACAGAAATCGAACGCTGCCGCGCCGAGGTGATCGCGCTGACCGGCGGTGTGGATTTTAACGTAAACAGTCCCAAACAGTTGGGCGAGGTACTTTTCGAGCGGCTGGGGCTTGCTTCAACGGGCCGCAAGGGCAAAGCGGGCGCGTGGTCTACCTCTGCGGAAGTACTGGAAGCGCTGGATCATCCGGCGATTGAGCCGCTGCTAAGGTATCGCAAACTCAGTAAACTTCAAAACACCTATATTGAAGGCCTCAGCCGTTTGGTGGACGCAACGGGGCGCATCCACACCACCTTTGACCAGACCGCCACGGTCACGGGCCGCATCTCCAGCGTGGAACCCAATTTGCAAAACATTCCCGTACGCAGCGACGAGGGACGGGAGATACGGCGCGCGTTTGTTGCCCGGGAGGGATGCGTATTGCTGGATGCGGACTACAGCCAGATTGAACTTCGGGTACTGGCGCATTTAAGCGGCGATCCCGCCATGCAGGACGCTTTTATCCGCGGGCAGGATATTCACACCCGTACCGCCGCCGAAGTGAACGGCGTGCCGTTTGAAAACGTCACCCCCGCAATGCGCCGAAGCGCTAAAGCGGTCAATTTCGGGATTGTGTACGGGATCAGTGGATTCGGTCTGGCGCGCAATATCGGCGTGAGCCGCAAGGAAGCCGACCGGTTCATCGCGACCTATTTTGAACGCTATCCTAAAGTGAAAACTTTTATGGATCAGTGCGTACGGCTTGGTTATGAGCTGGGCTATGCCGAGACGATGTTTCACCGCAGGCGCGAACTGCACGAACTGCACAGCCCCAACCGCAGCATCCGCAATTTCGGCGAACGGGCCGCGATGAATACGCCCGTGCAGGGCACCGCGGCTGATATTATCAAACTGGCGATGGTGCGCGTGCAGAAGGAACTGGACGCGGGAGGATACCGCGCCCGCCTGATCCTACAGGTGCACGATGAGCTGGTAGTGGAGTGCCCCGTGGAAGAGGCGGAAGCGGTTGGCAAGCTGTTGCAGAATGCGATGGAACAGATTGTTGCGCTGTCCGTTCCGCTGGTGGCGGAGGTTAGCAGCGGACACAGCTGGTACGAGGCGAAGTGACCCGGAAAGGGGGAACGCGTTGTGCGTATTATTGCAGTGACCGGAGGCATTGGCTCGGGGAAAACGACCGTGGCGGCTCTTTACCGTTCGCTGGGGGCAAAAAGCATTGACGCGGACGCGATCAGCCGCGCACTGACAGCTCCCGGCGGGGAAGGGCTTGCGCCGATTCGCCAGGCGTTTGGCGATACCGTGTTTCTGGAGGACGGGACGCTCAACCGATCGGCGCTTGGCAGGCTGGTATTCGCGGACCGGGAAGCGCTGACGAAACTGAACGCCGCAATACATCCCTTGATCACAGAACGGGTAACTGCGGAGCTGAAGGCACTGGAAACGGCAGGAGAAGCGATTGCCCTGCTGGATGTGCCGCTGCTGTTTGAAACCGGTATGGATCGGCTGGCGGATGCGGTGATCTGCGTTACGGCGCCGGAGGAAGTGCGGATTCACCGCGTATGCGAACGTGACGGGCTGACCCGCGAGCAGGCGCTGCGACGGATCCGCAGCCAGAATCCGGCGGAAACAACCGAGCAGCTTGCCGATTATGTGCTGCCGACCGACGCGCCATTCGATCAGACCCGGAAACGGGCGCTGGCGCTGTGGCAGCGCGTACTGGCGGATGGGCCGCGCAGGCCTGTTCATTTCTGAAGGAAAGGGGTTACCCTATGCTGCTGGCTTATCCCAAACGATATCGGAGCCCTGATGACGACGGGGCTCCCGTTGATTACACCTATGCGGATTCTGTGGCGGAGGGTGAGCGTCGCCGCCAGAACGAGCCTATCCATCGTACAAAAGAGGACGGCACGACGGTTTCCGCCGTATATCCCCGACCGCGCAGCAATGCTTTTACGCAAACCCCTGCTTATGCGCCCAAAGCACCGGATACCCTGCAAGCAGCGCAAACGAGATATGCCGCCTCACACGGAGCTGCTCAAGCTGAATCGCCGACCGCCGCACCCAAAGCCGAAGTGCCCGGAAGGAATTTCCGACGTGCCGCGCATTACGCAGAACAACGCGAAGCCCCGCAATCGGATACACCCTCCAGACAGAACCCATTTCAAAACCCGGAAAATAACAGCCGAGAAGGTGCGCCTGCTTCCGGCAGAACGCACAACGCAGCACCGTCATCCCGTCAGATGCCGGACTGGCTTCGTGCCGCTCAGCAAAACCAGACCCCGTATCATCCCAATCCAACGCCGTCCGGTAGACCAACCCAGTTCAACCATCCCAATCCCCTGGATGATTCCAATGCGGGATACCCGCCGGAGCTACTGAACGATCAGCGGTTGGAACGGGAAGCTGCCGGAAACGCACAGGGTGTGGGACATCGCAGCCATGGGGCACAGGCGGCCGTGTCCAACCTCCGCCGGACTTATTCAGAACCGGACGGCAACCACCGCATGCCTCCGCGGGAAAGCAACCGGCCGTATCATTCGGAAGAATCGGGCTCATCGCCTTATTCTGTTACGCAGGAACCCCGCAGAACTGTACGACGCAGAGACGACGATGAGGAGCCAGGGGAGGACACGGAGGAAAGCGGAGAGCGGAAGGCAGTAAAGATTCCCGCACTGGGAATTGCGGTTTTCGTCGCCGCTTTACTGCTGGTTGGGTTGTGGATCGGGCAGGTAACGTTTGGCAACCTGAAAACAGGCGTGCTGACCGCCCGGGCCGAGACAATCCATAAGCTGGCGGATACCCACCCCTTTCAATATCGTGATCTGATCGAACGGGAAGCGACCGCCAATAACCTGAACCCCGCGTTTATCGCCGCGATTATCTTTAACGAAAGCTCGTTTAACCCCAAGGCCGAGAGCGCTGTTGGCGCGCGTGGCCTGATGCAGATGATGCCGGACACCGCGGAGTGGGTGCATGGAAAGATAGACGCGAATACTGAGTATTCTTTTGACCTGATGTATGATCCCGATGCTAACGTGAAGTACGCCTGCTGGTATCTGGCTTATCTGGGGAATTATTTCCACAACGATCCTGTGCTGGTGGCAGCTGCGTTCCACGCGGGGCAAACCACCGTGAAGAACTGGTTGAACGACTCCCGCTATAGCATGGACAGCCAAACCATTGAGCTTAAAAACATGGCGGAGGGCCCCACCAAGAACTACGCGACCCGTGTGATGAATTCCTATGCGATTTACAGGCGATTGTATTACGAGGGTGGACTGCCAGCCACTTCTACCAATGCCGCCTGAGCCTTTGGGGAGGAAACCCATGAAACGAACGCTTTGCCTGTTACTCGTCATTCTGCTTGCCGTATCCACGATCCCTGCTTTGGCCGAAAACGTTCAGGACTCATTGATCGTGGGGATTTATTCAACCCGTACGAACGAGATTCGCCCGCTCAACCCGTTGGAACGGGATATAGTTTCTGTGTACGGCATGGTATACGAAAGCCTGGTTACGGTGGACGATACCGGCCTGCCGCAACCGTTACTGGCGGAGAACTGGACGGAATCGGACAACGGAAAAACCTGGACGTTTACCCTTCGCGAAAACGTAACTTTTTCGGACGGTACCCCGCTGACCGCAAACGATGTGGTTGCGTCTGGGAAATTTCTGCTGACGATGGCAAACAGCGAGGATGAGACAGCACGCGGATTTTACCAGAACATACGATATATGATCAAAGACTTCTCCGCGACTGACGACCGAACCGTGGTGGTGAAAACCAACCGCTCGTATTACGGCATCCTGTATGCGCTCACATTCCCCGTGGTGCCCATGTCGCAGGTCGACATGCCCAACCCGCTGGGTACCGGACCATACCGGATTGACACATTCCAGCCGGGGAATTACATCTGGCTGAAGGTAAACGACAAGTGGTGGCAAACCAAACCGCAGGTGCAGGAAATTATGGTGTCTCTGTTTACCAGTAATAAGGATTTGATTACCGCTTACGAATACGGTCGTGTAGATACCGCGTTCACCCGATCGATTTCCGCGTCCCAGTATAAAAGCGGTAACAGTTCGCTGGCCATCACCTACAGCACCCGGCAGCTGGAAACGTTGCTGCTGAATAATACGTCCTACCCGTTGGATGATGTGAACGTGCGCAAGGCCATCCGCGCCGCCATTGATACCAAGCTGATTTCTGAAAAGGTTTATATGGGGATGACCGTAGACGCGGACACGCCTATAGCTTCCACCAGCTGGTTGTATTACGACCAGACCAACGAATACCAGTACAATCTGGAACTGGCTCAAAAGCTGCTGGCGGATTCGGGTTGGAGCGACATCGACGGCGACGGCGTGTTGGATAAACCGATAGGGAACGACAAGGTGAAGCACCTGTACCTTCATCTGCTGGTTTACGAGGACCCGGAAAACGATGTGCGGTTTGAAACCGCCAACATGATCGCCGATATGCTGAGCGCGCTTAAAATTAACGTGACGGTGGATACCGTAGATTACGCCGAGGAGAAATCCAAGCTGGAGGTTAACAAGTTTGACATGGCACTGGCTTCGTTTCAGATGGACGTTACGCCGGACGCGGGTTTTATGCTGATGAAGGGGAACAGTGGAAATTATTGCCACTATGTTTCCAGCGAGATGAGCAGTCTGTTTGAAACCCTGCGAAACAGTGTGACGCAAGAGGATTACGCACGCACCCAGCAATCTATCCAGCAGCAGTTTGCCAACGACGTGCCCTTTATCTGCCTGTTTTACCGCTCCGGCGCGGTCCTGACCCGAAAAATGTATACGACGGTGCGGGACATCCGGGAGTTTGAATTGCTCAGGGGTATCGAAGCCTTCGGGCGATGATGGCAGCGAGAAGATCAGCGGATACGGAGGGACGCAGATGAGAAGATGCCGAACCGGAGCGCTGGCTCTGGCGGTAGGGATATTGCTTTCCGGAATGGCGTTGGCGGAAACGTCAGCGGAGTCGCAGGCGATGTTCGTTCCAAAGGTGGCGGCAGGCGAAACGCTGGTGGATTCAGGCCAGGCACCGGATTTTGTGGAAAACCTGCTGACAGTTGCGGAAGGCGAGCTGGGTTATACGGAGGGCCCGAATAATTACAGCAAGTACGGCGTATGGTCGGGCGACCCCCATGCAGCCTGGTGTGCGGAGTTTGTTTGTTGGTGTGTTGACCAGACGGACCAGCGTTACGGCACGCAGTTGCTTAATGTGATCTACCCTAAATACAGCGGGCAAAATACCGGGCGGGATTGGTTCATTACCAAGGGACGCTTTGTGTACCGAAAAGGCAACTGCCCCAACTGGGGGTACCAGTGGCTGCGGGGCAGCGACCATCTGATGAAGAAAAACGAATACATTCCACATCCCGGCGATCTGGTTTTCTTTACCTACAGTGAGGCGGGGGATACCGAGCATGTCGCCCTTGTGGAATACTGTACGATCGATGCGGACGGAAAAGTAACCTTGCATGTCATCGAGGGCAACAACCCATCAAGCGTGCAACATAACGCTTATTCGCTGGAGAACAGCCAGGTGCTGGGCTTTGGCACCTGCGAGGATGTGGTGGACACCACCCTGCGCTTCGGTTGCAGCGGGGAGAAAGTACTTGTGCTGCAAAAACGGCTGGCAGAGCTTGGCTATCTTGCGGAAAAGGATCAGACAGGCACCTACGGCGGCAACACAAAGGCTGCCGTTGTGGAATACCAGAAAGCGATGAAAGATCAACCAGTCAGTGGGATCGCTGACCGCCGTACGCAGCAGGCAATTGAAGCGGCCATCCGGGAAAAGGAGTATAACACCCCGGATACCTGGCTGGTGGACGAATAGACAAACGCCGATTCGGCGGGAGAGAAGCGCCAGCCCGACGGATAAAGAACCTGCCCATACCGGCGGCGAGTTGTAAGAAACAATTTTTTCGTGTACAATGGGGGGACGAAATTTCTTGCGGGAGGATGCGCAATGCGCGACCGTTTGCGGCGTATATTTGCCATAGTGCTCACGCTGGCCTGTCTGGCAGCGGTTACACTGCAGCCCGCGCCTGCGACGGCTACAGCTGATGGTACCCGGACGAACCGCGCGTTGCTGATCGGGGTTGACGATTTTGTATCCGAACCCAGCACCTATCCCTCTTCCACAAACAATGTATTCGCCATGCAGGCGGTTTTGCAGGAAAGCGCCGATCCTTTTGCGTCGATCGTTATCCCCGAAACGCCTGTAACCGACACGGAAGGCTTGACCGCCCTGATCCGGGACACGTTCGCCGGATCGGATGCCGACGATGCCTGCTACCTGTACATAAGTACCCATGGCATCTACGACCCGGATCACAATGTTGAGCCCGCCCTGTTGTTGAGCGACGGCGTAAAGGAAGGGCAGCTGACGCCGCAGGCGTTGCAGGAAGCCTTCGACGGGATCGCGGGAACCAAGGTGCTATTGCTGGATGCCTGCTACAGCGGCGCTTTTATCGGTAAGGGGATGCGCGCCCAGCCACGGGATTTGTGCTTTCTGGGGAAGGATTTCAAAGTGCTGACCAGTTCCGGCGCTATGGAAGAAAGCTGGTACTGGAATGCATCCGCAGATGGAAGTGCCACGGCGGGCGGTATGCAGGGCGCTTTCTATTTCACCCAGATGCTTACGCAAAGCCTCAGCCCGCGCTGCGGCTCGCCGGCGGACGCGAACCGGGATGGGCAGATCACGCTGAAAGAATTGTACACATCGCTGCTGCACAACCATGCCACATCCACCCCGCAGGTGTATCCGCAGGAAGACGATTTTGTGGTTTTCACGTACAACCCTGCCGATGAAACCGCGCTGGATCCGTCCGTTCGATCACCGATCGGAGATGTTACTTTTTCAAAATCCACCTTAAGCCAGTCGGATAACCAGCTGACGCTGGAATTTGTGGCAAACCGCCCCGTGCGCGTCGCTTACCAGATTGTTTACCGGCGGGAAGATAAATGGCGTTTTGACGAAGCCCAGCTCCTGTATGATGATGTGGAACGCTACACCGCTTACGGCGACGAACAGGGCGCGATTACGCCGGGACGCAAAGTGCGCACACTGACACTGAACCTGGAAAACGCTGGGACGAGCGGTTATGTGCTGGTACAGGTAGTTTCGATTGATAATGGCGAACTGACGGTGCATGCCGGGCAGGTGATTGCGGTGCCTCCCTCAGACGGCGACCCGGACCTGTCGGTTGAGACGGTGAATGTTTTTTCGGTAGGCGGGCCGCGTGAACTGCCGATATTCATTCGCCATGCCTGTCCCTGCGAACTGAGCGTAACCATCGTGAACGAAGAGGGGCAAACGGTACGGAAACTGTGCTACCGGCAAAGTACACGCCCGTTGAAAATCGTCCCGAACGGCAGCACGTTTTACTGGAATGGCCGCGACAGAAACGGCACGGCGGTGCCTGCCGGGAAGTACCGTATCCATGTGACCTGTTTTTTGGGAAAGCAAACCTTTACGGCTGACAGCAACACGATTACCGTGCGCTCGGTCGACGCGTAAATTGTGGGTTTGTGGGGTCGTCAATAACACGGGCGGAGGCGGTAGCGCCCGCCCGTTAATAGGGAGGATATCGTTTTCTATGAGCCAGAAGCTGATGGTGGTGATTCCCTGTTATAATGAGGAAGAGGTATTACCGGAAACCTCACGCCGGTTGATCCTGAAGATGAAGGCGCTGATCGAAGAAGGAGCCTGTGACGAGACCAGCCGTGTGCTTTTTGTAGACGACGGCAGCAAAGACAAAACATGGGAGCTGATCCGTGCCCTGCACCAGGATAATCCGCTGTTTGAAGGGCTGAAGCTGAGCCGGAACCGCGGCCACCAGAACGCACTGCTGGCCGGGCTGATGACTGCGCGGAAACACTGCGATTTTTGCATCTCCATGGATGCCGATCTGCAGGACGATATGGACGCCATGGATCGCTTCATCGACGAATACCGGGATGGTTGCGACATTGTGTATGGCGTACGCAACAAGCGAGATACCGATACGTTTTTTAAGCGGCAGACGGCGCTTGCATTCTATCGGATGATGAAAAGTCTGGGTGTGGATATTACCTATAATCATGCGGATTACCGCCTGATGAGCCGCCGGGCGCTGGACGCGCTGGCGGGTTTCCGCGAAGTAAACCTTTTCCTGCGCGGGCTTGCACCGTTGGTAGGCTTCCAGAGCGGTTATGTTTATTACGACCGTAACGAGCGTTTCGCGGGAAAGAGCAAGTACCCGTTCAAGAAGATGCTTGCGTTTGCCATCGACGGCATCACCAGCTTCTCCGTAAAACCCCTTCGGCTGATTACCACGCTGGGGCTGGTGGTATTTGTGATTTCTCTGCTGATGCTGATTTATACGCTGATCACCTTCATCGTGGGCCATACCGTGACCGGCTGGACCAGCACCATCGCTTCCATCTGGCTGATAGGCGGAATCCAGCTGCTAAGCCTTGGTGTGATCGGCGAATATATCGGGAAAATTTACAACGAAAGCAAACATCGTCCGCGTTTTATCATTGACCGCTATTTGAACGGAGAAGGGTTCGACCCGGAAAAGGACGAGTAGGAGCCTGTTAACGGACAATACGAAAACCTCCCGAAGACGGAAGCGAGTGCTGCCATCGGGAGGTTTTTTCGTTACGATAGGAGCGCGTATGCTCACACAACAAGATGAGTACAGGCGGATTCAGGCGCGCAGGAAACGTACTTCGGGAGAGTATTTACTCTGCGTGATCAGAGGCCTGTACAAGTTCGGCGTACGGGATGCCCAACTTTTCAGATACGGTGTGTTTGATTACTTCCGCGCATGCGTCCCAGCCGATACGGGAGCTGTTCAGGCACAGGTCGTAATGAATGGGGTCGGTCCATTTTTCCCCCGTATAGTACCGATGGTAATCGGCGCGATACTTATCGGTCTGGCGAACGGCGCGGGCCGCCTGCGCTTCCGTCATGGGGGAACGGGCCATGATTTCCTTTACGCAATCTTCAAAAGGCGCCTGCACCTGTACGCTGACCACGTTAGGCAGGTCGCGAAGCACAAAATTAGCCGCTTTGCCCACAACAATATACGATTCGGTTTTTGCAAGGCTTCGGAGGATTTTAACCTGATAATTAAAAAGGTTGATGTCGGAAACGAACTTCCGGCTTTCGGGGCGAAGCACGTTGCCGTAATGCTCCCGATCCGGCACCTGCATCAGCAGGCGGCGGTTCAGTTTCTCGTCCGCAAGGGCGAAAAGCTCCTCGCTGATGCCGCTCTCGATAGACGCCAGTTCCAGCAGTTCCTTATCCATCAACTTAATGTTCAGGTCTCCGGCGATCTTCAGACCGATTTGCTTGCCACCGCTGCCAAAGCCGCGAGCGATCGCGATAACGAAATTCTTCATGCCGCTTCAATCTCCGTTTCTGGCGTAAGCCGTTTCAGTTTGAGCTGCCTGAAAAGAATAGGATTCGTATATATATTTTTCTGGAAAGCAGTGTACTTTTCCTGCCTGCCGGATGAAAAACAACTGTGAGCACACCCACGGAAGAGGCTTGTAACGGCCTCTGTACAGAGCTGATATTCTGGCGAAAATGAAATTTGCGCAGGGAAGAGTGCTTTCGCCCGGAAGTATGCGGAGAAAGGGGTAAAAAATGACAAAAATTACCGTACATGTGAAAAAACACTTGCGTTCGTTGACTGATAACGATATAATAGCATCGATCGTATACGGGTCTGTGGTTGAAAGCCGAAGCCAGATGCGGGCAAAGCGGCCCACGTAAACCGGACAAAGTCCGGCGAGCATGGCGCGTTCTAGTGGTAAGTCCGACCGGGAGCGATCCCGAGAGAAGGGGCGTAGGGCGCTACCGCGATGAGCAAACCTTCCCGTCGGCGAGTGTGGGGTCAAAGACCAGGTCAGCCGCAACGATCAGACATACGAAAACGGAGGAATTCCAAACCATGTATCAGGACAAAACGCTCACGTGTCGCGACTGTGGCGCCGAATTCGTGTTCACCGCGGGTGAGCAGGAGTTCTACGCCGAAAAAGGCTTCCAGAACGAGCCGACCCGCTGCAAGCAGTGCCGTACCAACCGCAAGAACACCCGTGCCGCCGCGCCCCGCGAGCAGTACGAGACCGTTTGCGCGGAATGCGGCAAACCCACGACTGTTCCCTTCATTCCCAAAAGTGATCGTCCCATCTATTGCAGCGAGTGCTTCGCGAAACACCGCAATCAGCAAGGCTGAAGCCGCGTGCGCGTTATTACTGCATAGAAAGAACCCGCCGGGTAACCGGCGGGTTTTTCATGTTATTCGGACCATTTTTTCGGAAAGGCGTTCATTTGCAATTCTCGGGCTCTCGTTTTCCGTTTCTTCCGGCAAGGCGGTCAGCGCGAACACAACGGGACGAACGCCGTCGGTGCAGCAGAAAATCTCCTGCCCGTTATTGCGGTACCATGGGGTAGCCGCTCCTGCCGCCAGCGCAGATACACCGCGATAGATATCAATCCATGCCCAGGGGCACAGCCCTTTGGGCATTTCTGCGTCACCCTCGTATACAAACACGTCGCCTTCCGCAAGCAGGGGGCAGGGCCCGGCGGCTTTACCTTCGGCCAGATAGTGTTCCGCCAGCTCGGGATAAAACAGCTTCCGAATCACTCGAATTTCAACTTTAGCCATATAGGAACCCTCCCGACGATTTTCAACGAATCGCTTCCGGGTACTGCGCCCGTGCGCCGCCGATGAGCGGATACCGGGAGTAGGCCATCACCACGTGCGCCTGCCCGACTTTCGCGTTTTCCATGCGCAGGGGTACGGCAACCGGACGGATATGCATGCCGACCAGCGTATCACCCACGTCAATCGCCGCGTCTGCCTGAATGCTCATGGCCATCGCGGGATGAGCAAAACGGTCGTAGGCCGCCGCGCCGGTGCTGCCGCCCGCCGTAGGCACGGGCCGCACGGTCACCTGGGTCAGGCGCAGGCGATCCAGTGTAGACTGTTCCATCACCAGCGCGCGGTTGAGGTGTTCGCAGCATTGTACAGCCGCGTTCAGCCCCAGAGCGTCGCAGGTATCGATAAACGCGGCCGCGAGTACGCCGCCCAGTTCCGGCACGCTGTTGTGGCCGATCATACCGCCTGCCACTTCGCTGGTGCTGCAGCCCAGCACGATGGTAGCGCCGGTTTTCAGTCTGCCGTGCTCGGCCAGATAGCGCACGCAGGCGGATAGTTCATTGTAAATCGTTTGATACTCGGGTTTCATGGGATCAGTCCTTCCTGTTGTTCGCGTGAACGAAAGCATATGCGCCGATGGCTGCCGCCACAGCAAGATTCAGCGAATCAATCGCGTCGGAATGAGGAATGCGAACCGCCTGCCCCAAGCCGGAAAATTCCGGGGGAAGGCCGCTGCCTTCGTTTCCGAAAATGAGCGCGTAAGGAGAACGAAGGTTACAAACCGCCTCTTCCAGCGGGGTGGAGCCGTCCAGCATAAAGGGATACAGCGCATGGGCAGGATGCTCCGTGCGGTAGGCGGCGAAATCATCGTACAGTTTCAAACGCAGCGAGAAAATCGCCCCCATGGAGGCACGTACCACCCGGGGATCAAACGGGTCGGCAGCCGGGCGAATCACCGCGATATCCGGTAGTCCCAACCCCAGCATGGTGCGCTGGATGGTGCCCAGATTGCCTTCGTCCATCGGGTGATGCAGCACGATATGCGGCTTTTGCGGGTTCAGGTCCGCCTGCCACTTTTGAAAAACCACGGCGGCAAAGCAATTCTGCTTGCCGCTGATGCGGCTGAGCGCTTTATCTGCGACCTCTTCCCGTACGCCGTGCTCCCGGCACAGCGAGCGCAGTTTGTCGATCCCTTCGCCGGATGCGTGCTCGCTCAGCAGCAGGCGCAGCGCGCGCTGCGGGGCGGCGGCCATCAGTTGGAGGCTGGGGAACACCCCGGCGGCATAGCTGTAAGGCAGATCGGCGGAATATCCTTTTAATGGAGGCATCGGCACCCCAGCTTTCTTGGCTATTTTATTCCGGCGCCGGGCATGGTGGGTGGCGCCAGGGCAGCCAGATATTCTTCGCGGGTCAGGCTGCAGCAGACTTCGTCGGTTGGCGAACCGTCCGGGAGGGCACTCGCCATGCGCAGTGTACCTTCCTGAACGAAGCCTAATTTTTTAATCACATGGCGGCTTTTTGTATTGCCGGGATAATGATATACGGAAAGGATGGGACATTGCAGCTCCATAAATGCAAACCGGAGGACTTCGCGCGCCGCTTCGGTGGCGTATCCCTTGCCCCAGTAATTCTCCCCCAGCGCATATCCTAACATTCGCGCGTTGTCGATTTCCCGTCGGCTGTCCGTATGCAGTCCGATGGAACCGATCACGTGACCGGTTCGTTTTTCAACGATCGCCCAAACGTCGCCCCGGCTGATGAAGCGCCGTACCACCTGCTGGCTTTCCAGCAGGGTCTTGTGCGGCGCCCAGCCTGCCATGGCACCCACGATTGGGCTGCGTGCGTAATCAAACACATCCATGGCGTCCCCGGGCTGAAACATGCGCATCACCAGACGTTCGGTCTGCAACGGGGGATAGGCATTCGCTGGCAGGCCGCATTTTTCACGCCGGATGCCGAACCATTTCATGTGCGTTTTGCCTCCGTATCAGGTTTCGGGGAGTGTTGTTCCGCCTTGTAGAATCCTATTGGTCCGGTCCGGATTTCGGAGTGCCGGACGTGTCGCCTTCGGAAGAAGGGGGAGTGGCATCACCGTTCGTTTCCCCGTTGTCCTCAGGGCTATCGTCCTGAGTATCGTCGCTGTCACCGGGCCTGCCGAAAGGAGAACCTCCCATTGACCCACTGACGGAATTCAGCCACGCCGCGGCTTCCGCCTGCGCGCGATCCATCCCCTGCGGCACAGAAGCCGCCAGATAGAATGACGCGCAGGAAGCGTTCAGGTAGGTGGCCATGTAAAGCTGTATAAACTGCGAAACCACCAGCCCCAGGATCGGGCTGATCCCATCCAGAAGCATCTGGCTGAACAGCGCGGCCAGCAGCCAGCCGACAAAACTGAGCTCGAGGATCAAGTAACTCAGTTTCTTGTCTTTCATGGTATCTTTGCTTTTACGAATGGCTTCCAGCACGCCGATCTCCGGATTTTCCGCCAGATAATAAGGTGCCATGGAATAGCGAAGCAGTGCGATAATCCCCGGCACGAACAGCAGCAGCGACCAGAGCGCCACACGAACCCACATCAACAGATAAAGAAGCAGCGCTTTGAAAAAATAACGCATCCGGGAAAACAAACCGGCAAAACCGAGCTCCTGCCCGTGCAGACGACAGACGAAATAATGGTTGCAGCCCACGGAAAGCGCAGGCGTAATCACCATCGCCAGCGTACTCGCTAACCCAAGCGTAAGCCAGGTTTTCGGGCTGATTGCCTGCACTGCTGCGTACATGGCATCGTAGGTCGTGAAGTAAGCAAGATCTGGCAATTGCGTAGAACGCAGCAACTGTACCACCGTAAGGGGCAGCGAAGCGAAAAAGCTGACCAGCAACGCCGTCTGCCAGTTGCCTTTCAGCGCATTCATGGCCTTGCTTTTAAAGATATACGGGGCAATGTTCATCGAGATTCCTCCAATCAAAGAGGCCAAGTTGGCAGGGCGCGCGGGATGGTTCAGTCAAGCAGGGCGGAGACGAACTCTTTCGCGTCGAAGGATTGCAGATCGTCGATCCCTTCGCCGACGCCCACATACATGACCGGCACGCCCAGTTCCCGAACGATGGAGAAGATCACGCCGCCTTTGGCGGTGCCATCCAGCTTGGTAAGCACTACGCCGTTGATGCCGGCGGCTTCGCTGAACGCACGCGCCTGCTGCAAGCCGTTCTGGCCGGTGGCGGCATCAATGACCAGCAGGCAGCGCACCGTCGCCTCGGGATACTCGCGATCAATTACGCGACGCATTTTTTCCATTTCATCCATCAGGTTCTTCTTGTTATGCAGCCGCCCGGCTGTGTCCACAATCAGTAGGTCCGCCTTGCGGGCTTTGGCAGCCTGAACCGCGTCAAACACGACGCCGGTGGGGTCTGCGCCCTCCTGATGCCGCACCAGCGGCACCTTGGCGCGATCCGCCCAAATGGCCAGCTGATCCGCTGCCGCCGCGCGGAAGGTGTCGGCCGCGCAAAGCAGAATCGTGCGCCCCAAGCCTTGAAACCGCAGAGCCAGTTTTCCAATCGTCGTGGTTTTTCCCACGCCGTTCACGCCGACCATCAGAATAACCATCGGCCATTTCAGCGGGGTTTTGGGCACATCCAGCATGGAAACAAGGATTTCTTTGAGGATTTCTTTGCAGCGGGCGGGTTCCCGGATATTCTCGGCCTTCACGCGTTCACGTAGTCTGGATACTGCGTCTTCCGCGCCCGCAGACCCCATATCGGACAGGATCAGTGCGTCCGTCAGTCCGTCGAAAAATTCATCGTCCACCGTCTGGTGTTCGGTGACCGCGTCGTCTACCATTCCATTCAGGTTCTGACGGCTACGAAAAAGCCCATCGCGCAGTTTGGAAAAAAAGCCATCGGCCATAGGGTGCCTCCTCGGTTGATTGTTTCGTTTACTGGTAATCTTTCAGGCTGACGCTGACCATGGAACTGACCCCGCGTTCTTCCATTGCCACGCCGAAAAGTGTGTCACACCGTTCCATGGTACCTTTGCGGTGAGTGACCACCACAAACTGCGTGCTTTTGGAAAATTCCTTGAGATAATCGGCAAAATAGTTAATATTGGCTTCGTCCAGCGCGGCCTCGATTTCGTCCAGGATACAGAAAGGGGTGGGCCGCAACTTGAGCATCGCGAAAAGGATGGAGATAGCGGTCAGCGCGCGTTCGCCGCCGGAGAACAGGCTGAGAATCTGGCGTTTCTTACCCGGTGGCTGCACGATGATTTCGATGCCGCAGTTCAGCGGATCGCCGGGGTCCTCCAACCGAATCTCGCCGTGCCCGCCGCCGAAAAGACGCACGAACGTTTCTTCAAAATAGCCCTGCAAAATTCCAAACTGCTCCACAAAGACGGTTTGCATATGCGTAAGCAGTTCCGCGATCAAGGTTTCCAGGTCCCGCTTGGCATGCTCCAGATCATCGCGCTGACCGGAAAGGCCGGTTACCCGCTCGCGAAGCTTGGCGTACTCCTCGATGGAGGCGACGTTTACGCTGCCCATCTGACGGATACGGTCGCGGATCTCCTGCGCGGAGTGGTCGGCGGCGTCTTCGTCAAAATCGGCGGGCAGGGGCGGCATGTCTATGGCGGTTTCATCCATAGCGTCTGCGTTTGCGGCAGTCGCGGCTATGCCGGTGTCGGACACGCCCGCATCGGCGGAATCCTGTGCCTTCCCTCTCCTGTATTCTGCATAAGCGTCCCGTGCCCCTGCATAGGTCAGCTCATAGGTGTCCCACAGGCGATCGTTCAGCGCTTTCTGCTCGCTCTCCAACCGGGACAGGCTCATCTCCTGCCGGTGCTGGCGTTCGGTTGCCTTTTCCGCAAGCGCGCGGGCGGCCTCAGTTTCATTCTGCACGTCTTTCAGCGCCCGCTGTGCTTCGGCACGTTCGGCTTCGGCAATTTCCACATGCGCTTTCGCCTGCGTTACGTCGTTCTCAGCCTGAGCCACCGCCTGCGTGGCGGTTTCCCGGTCACGTGTGGCCTGCTCTGCCTCGTCCTGCGCCTGATTGCTTCGCGCGGCAAGTCCATCCAGCTCTTTTCGGCAGGCTTCATGATCCTCCTGCAGGCGTCGCTTATCGCGATGCAGGCGGTCGCAGGTATGCTCCGCCTCCTGTAAGGCCAGCATGGCTTGCGTTTGCGCTTCCTGCGCGGCTTCGCGGCTGCGGCGCGCCTTGCCCAGTTCCGCGTCCAGGGCAGCGGTTTTCTGGTTCATGGCTTCTGCGTCGGTCTGCTCACGGCCTGTAAGCGCCTCTGTGTGGGCCAGTTCGGTTTCCAGTTCGACGATGCTCTCGTCCAGCTGTTCAACCGCCTGGCGCGTATCTTCCAGCGACTGGGTATGCTCGGCCAGTTCGTTCTCCGCATTTTTCCGGCGCTCGGTATCACGTGCTACGGCGATTTCCTGCTGCTGCACCGTTTCGCGCGCGGCAAGCCGCTTTTCCCGCAACGTTGAACGCTCGGTTTCCATATCGGCAACCGCCTGCATCGCGGCGGTAACGGATTCGCTTTTTTCCGCAAGGGATGCTGCCAGCTCCTTGATTTCCCGTTCCCGGCCCAGTAGATTCTGCGCTTTCTGGCGGATGCTGCCGCCTGTCATACCGCCGCCGGAGTGCATCACGTCGCCCGCCAGCGTGACCAGGCGGAAAGCGTGGTTACCCGCGCGCATGATGCGGATACCGCTGTCCAAATCGCGGGCAATTACGGTGCGACCGAGGAGGTTTTCCATCACGGGGCGGTATTGCTCTTTGAAGTCGCATAGCTCGCTGGCGACGCCCACACAACCATCCATGGTAAGCACGCGGCGCTCCGCGGGGGAGAGGGTGCGCCCCTGCATGGAAGAGATGGGCAGGAAGGTGGCGCGGCCCAGACGGTTTTCTCGCAGGTATTCGATCAGGGTTTTCGCATCCTGCTCGGTATCCGTAACGATATTCTGCATCGCGCCGCCAAGCGCCATATCCAGGGCGGTTTCATAGGCCTGCGGCACATCCAGCAGCAGCGCGACAACGTCGTGTACGCCGGACAGCCCTTTTTGGCGGGCGTAAGTGATGGCCTGTTTCACAGGGTACTGGTACCCTTCATACCCTTCCTGAAGCTCCTGCAGGGTTTTCAGGCGGGTCTCATCGGCACGCGCACTCTGCGCGAGAGTCTGCGCTTCCAGCCGTTTGCTTTCCAGCCCCTCGGCCAGTTCCCGGGCTTTTGTTTCCAACGCTTCCGCTTCGCTGCGGCGCTGGTTGAGCAGGTTGGATTCCGCAATCAGGTTTTCTACGGCAGTCTTCAACGCGGCCTGCAAGCTGGCTTCCTTTTCTGTTCCGCCTGCCAGCGCAGCTTTCAGTTCTTCACGCCGCGCGACCATTTGCTTAAGCATGGCCGCCTGCCGCGCCTGTGCGGTGCGGGCGTCCTGCATACGGGTCATGCTCTCGATGATTGCGGTTTTATGGGCGGACAGCTCATCCTCCCATTTTTGGGCGGTATCGGAAGCAAGCGTGAGCGCCTGCCGGCGTTCCGCCAGCGCGACCTCCGCCTGTGCGCGCAGACGTTCCGCCTCGTCCAGACCGCCTTCCGATTGGCTCATGGTGGCGTTAATCAAGCGCATCCGCGCCTGTACGGAATCTGCCTCGCTCTGGAGTCGGGCGAGGGTTTCGGTGCCGGTTTGCAGGCGGTTCTCCACGTTCTGGGACTGTTCCTGAGCGCGGTGAAGCGCGTCGGTCTGCGCCAACAGCGCGTCGTGAGCGGCGGACAGCGACTGTTGCAGGGCCTCCAGGCCCTGCTCTCGCTGCTCCCGGTCGGCGTTCAGCTCGTTGACACGGTCGGTCAGCTCCGTCAGTTGAAGGGTTGCAGCGGCCAGCGCGTCGCGCACGGTGGCGAAGCGTTTACCCAACCGGTCGTAACGCACTAAATAGAGCTGGATGTCCAGCTCCTTCAGCGTTTCGGAAAGCGCAAGGTATTCGCGGGCAACCTCTGCCTGCTTTTCCAGAGGGCCAAGTTGCTTTTGAAGTTCGTCCAGCACATCGGCAATCCGGATAAGGTTCTCGTCACTGCGTTTCAGGCGCTGCTCGGCCTCGTCCTTACGAGCGCGAAAGCGGCTGATGCCCGCCGCCTCCTCAAAAACGGCACGGCGATCTTCGCTGCGCTGGGAAAGAATTTCATCGATGCGCCCCTGCCCGATGATGGAGTAGCCCTCTTTACCAACGCCTGTATCGCGGAAAAGGTCTACGACATCCTTCAGGCGGCAGGAAGCGCCGTTGAGCAAGTACTCGCTGTCGCCGCTTCGGTACACCCGCCGCGTTACGCTGACTTCGCTGTAATCCAGATGCAGCTGACGGTCCGCGTTATCAAAAACGAGCGTCACCTCGCAGTAATTCATGGGTTTGCGCTGCTGGGTGCCGTTAAAAATCACGTCGCTCATGCTGTTGCCACGCAGCGTTTTGGCGCTTTGCTCGCCCAGTACCCACCGGACCGCATCGCCGATATTGCTCTTGCCGCTTCCATTCGGGCCGACGATACCGGTCACATTTTGCGGGAAGACGATTTCGGTGCGCTTGGCGAACGATTTGAAGCCGTAGATTTCCAGCTTGCTCAGCCGCATCTTCTTCCCCCTACTCCCCGGATTTTAGAATGGTGAGCGCGCGGCGCGCGGCGGATTGTTCTGCCGATTTCTTGCTGCCGCCTTCACCCTGGGCGATGGCTTCGCCGGCTACGCGGACTTCGATGATAAAACGCCGGTCGTGTGCAGGACCGCTTTCTTCCACCACCACATACTCCGGTAAACCCAGTTCGCGGGCCTGCGTGAAGGTTTGCAATAACCCCTTGTCATCCTGCCCGCGCAGGGTGGACAGGGTTTCCTCATCCGTAAAAAGCCGATCAATCAACGCGCAGGCAGCCTGCCAGCCTCCGTCGAGGTAAACGGCTGCGATAATGGCTTCCATCGCATCGGCAAGGATGCTGGGCTTGTCACGGCCTGCCGTGCTTTCTTCCCCATGGCCCATCCGCAGAAAAACGCCCACGTTCAGTGAGCGTGCGAGATGGCAGAGCGTTTCCTCGCAGACCAGCGCGGCGCGGCGTGCTGTCAGGTCGCCTTCCTGCTGCTCGGGATACTTGCGAAACAGTATATCGCTGATTGCAAACTCCAACACCGCGTCACCCAGGAACTCCAACCGCTGGTTATCGGTTTCTTCTTTGGCGGAAGGGTGAGTAAGGGCAAGGCGGAGCAGGGATTCGTTCTGAAAGCGATATTGCAGCGCAGTCTGCAGCGAGCGCATGGGCAAAGTCTCCTTTGGACGCGGGTTACGCGCCGTTATCTTTGAACAGTACCGTACGAAAGACGGCGCTGAACGTTCAGCGCCGGGAAGCTGTGTGGCGGAATACGCAATGTGGGATTACTTGTGCGCCTCGATATACTTGGTTACATCGCCAACCGTTTTCAGGTTGAGGATCACCTCGTCCTCAACTTCGATGTTAAACTGGTTTTCCAGTTCCAGAATCATCACCATGATGTTGGCGCTGTCGGCTTTTAAATCTTCCACCAGTCGGCTTTCCGGGGTTATGGTGGCGGGATCAACCTGAAGCTGGGAAGCGATCATATCGCGGACCTGATCGAAAACCATGAAAACTCCTCCTTTTTCGTTGGCAGGATGATTGAATTTATCCATCAGGAGCCCGGAAGAACCGGATTCCAAACGGGGCTTACTCTGCGGTTTCCGGTTGAGCAGGGGCGAGCCGGGCTTCGATTTTGCCGACAACATCCGCGGATACCATGTTCACGGCCTGTTTGATAGCACAGGCGATGGCGTGCGCGTTGCTGGACCCGTGCGCTTTAACCACCGCGCCACTGACCCCCAGCAGGGGCGCGCCGCCCACTTCGGTGTAATCCATCGTTTTTTTCACTCGTTTAAACGCTGGTTTTGCCAGCAGGCCGCCGATCTTGCCGCGGAAATCCGCTGTGATTTCCTTCTTGATGATGCCCATCAGCGTTCCGGCTACGCCTTCCATAAATTTGAGGATCACGTTGCCGACAAACCCGTCGCAAACGATCACGTCGGCCAGGTCACCGGTGATGTCACGGGCTTCCACATTACCTACGAAGTTCAGCCCGCTTTCCGACAACAGCTCGTATGCCGCTTTGGTAAGCGCGCAGCCTTTTTCGGCCTCCGCGCCGTTGTTTACCAGCCCGATACGGGGGGTGGGAATATTGCGCATCCCCTGCATGTAGGCGTTCCCCATCAGGGCGAACTGCTGCAAATATTCCGGGCGGCAATCCACGTTGGCGCCACAATCGATCAACAGAAAATAGTCCTTGCCGTTAGGCAGCAACGGGGCGAGCGCGGGACGGTCGATTCCCTTGATTCGCCCCAGCCGGAACATACCGCCTGCCAGGACCGCGCCCGTGGAGCCTGCGGATACAAACGCATCAACCTGCCGGTCGCGCAGTTTCAGCATTCCGTCTACAATCGCGCTGTCCTTCTTTTTTCGTACAGCCATCACCGGGGACTCGTCATTGGTGATGACTTCCGGACAATCGGTTACGATCAGGCGTGCTTTCAGCTCGGGCGCATCCGCAAAGACGCGATCCACTTCCGCCTGCACGACTGCGGCGGGGCCGCCCAGTTCCAATGTAAGATCCGGGTACAGGGACAGCGCTTCCCGCGCGCCGCTTACGGTCGCCTGCGGCGCGTGGTCGCCGCCCATTGCGTCCAGATAAATTTTCATGGATGCACGCTCCTGTTATTGTAGCTTGATGCCGTAAATATTGCTGGTGTTTGCGCCGTTGGTGCAGATAACAAGCACGTCGCGGTACACAGCCGGGGAGGATTCTACGGTGCCATCCAGTTGCAGGGTGTTGAGGATTTCGCCGGTTTTGGCGTTCATCAGCATCAGTTTACCGTTGCCCTGCGCCTGGATCAGCCACGCGTCGCCTTCCACGTTATACACGGCAACGGGGCTGGACACGGTGGCGCTTTCCAGCGCCTGGCTCCACTTAACAGCGCCGGACGCTTTATCCAGCGCGTACAGAACGGCACTGCTCTCGCCCTTGGTAACGGTGAAGTAGACCAGATCGCTTATGGAGTTCTGGCCGACGACGGGGCTGGCGTAACAGCCGACGAGCGCCGTTGTGGTATAGGTTACATCCGGCACCTGGAAAGCCCAGGCCTGTTTGCCGGTCAGTGCGTCATATCGGCGAATGGTACATACGCCGGTGCGGCCCTGATTGAGAAGGGTGTTGCCGGTATACAGCGCCACCGTGGAATCATTCTCCATATCCAGCGCTACGGCAGCGTCAGTATTATCGCCGGTATCCGCCGCCCACACAGGAGTAAGGGTATTCACATCCACGCACTGCAGGATGCCTGTCTGGTCGGCAAAGTACACATACGGTCCGTACATGGCTACCGCACCGTCAATATTGGTGTTCTTCGCCTTCTGGCTTGCCGTCTTCCAGGAATAGCGCTGGAAGGACGGGTCAATCTTAAGCGTTCCCACCACATGGTCGAAGTCTTCCTTGGGTTCCATGGTGTAGAGCAGGCCGTTTTCGCCGCCTACGATCATTGCGCCGGTGCTCATATCAAAGAGGGGGGCGCTGTTAAAGCCGCTGTAATTAGTCTGCATGGCTTTATCCCGGCCGTTAAGCAGAGTCAACTCTTTGTTACTCAGCAGGTTGAAGAGATGAAGCCCATTATCAACGGTCTTCTTCGCGAGCACGCTGATGTGCTGGCCTACTGAAAGCATGGGGGAAGCGTCTGTTTGCAGGGCGAGCACGCCGTTGGAAGGCCAGCCAAGGCTGATGGGATCGCGCGTGGCTTTGCCGGTAACAAGATCAAGGAAATACAGGGAGCCGTTCTGGCTGCCAACGATGACTTCCTTGAGGGCTTTGGTGTCCTTCGATTCGGCGTTCATCCCCAGAATGGCACGCAACTGCGTGGGCCATTTAACGATTAGCGGCTGGCCGGGCCAGCTTACGCCGGTGAGTGTGGCTGTTTTAGCCTTCGTGGAGCCTTCCATGGGCACTTTCCAAAGCTCGGAAAGGGTATTGGAGGTGATCTCCACCGTGCCGGAAGCCGCGTTCTGGCGGAACGGGCCGCCACGGAAGGTGAGAATGCCGCTTTGATCCCATACTGCATACTTGAAAGGATCGTTTAAAGCCAACTTGACGGCACGACTGTAGTCGGTCTTTACTTTTAAACCGTCATAGGCTTTGGTGGTCAGCTTTAGGGCAGAGGGAGCCGCCGAATCATCCGCGGCGGCGGAGAGAATCGCAACCGGCGTCGGCTCCGGCGTTGCGGCCGGGGTCGGTTCGGGGGTGGCTGTCGGCTCGGGGGTCGCTGTCGGAGCCGGTGAAGGCGTAGCGGTCGGTTCGGGCGAAGGCGTAGCAGTCGACTCGGGCGATGCTGTTACGGCGACGTCTGCTCCGTCGGCACCCTCGTCGGTCAGGACCGTGTTCTTCGCTGTTACGGTATTACCGGTGCTGTTCACAGCCTGATCGTCGCCTGCAGCGGCGCTATTGTCGTCTATCGACGAGGAATCGTCCGTGGCAATTTCGGGAGCGGTCAGGGTAACGTCAAGGCCATAATCACTCTGGGTAAAGGCAATATCCGATTCCAGTTCGTAGGAAACGTGGAAACTGCCCGCGTATTCATCTTCAAACTGGGCGGTCAGGCTCCATTCACGGGTTGCGGCGTTTTCGGTTACCTGATTGCCCGCGTCGTTCAGGTACGCTTCAGCGACGGCGTCGCCATAATCGTTCACAATCTGCACAGCCGTTACGTCCAGACTGGTGACGACAGTAAAACCGATCGTCGCGGGTACAGTACCCTGCGTGGTATCCGCCTCGAAATCCTGAATCGGCGGCTCGGTCACCACCGGCGCGGCGATGCTGACGGGCTGGAGCAGGGCGGTCCCCTCGTCCCAGGTGCCGTCGCGCTTCATCGACTGTACGGTGAAAAGGCCGTCGTAAGCAGCGTCGCAGGTATAATGCAGCGCCCAGATTGTAAAGTTGCTGTTCTTCGTGATGGTATCATTCGGCGAACCGGAATCATCCAGGCTGCGCTGTAAAACGGTTTGGCCGTTCTGATCCAGAACCCGCAGTTCGGTTACCGCTGAAGATGCCTGTATGGTGAACACCAGATCCACCGGTGCCGTAGCAGTCGTGGGGCTTACGGAAAAGCCCTGAATGCCGGCCTGTTCCGGTACGATCAGATTTTTTACGCTGTCAAACACGCCGGTGACGCTGGTTTTGATTTTGGCCATCGCCGTGCCGAGACCGCCGTCCATTTTTTCCCAGCCAGGCAGCAGAATTGCCGCCAGCAAGCCGCCGATCACCAGCACAACGACGAGAATCGGCATTAAAACCCCGTTGCGGGGACGCTCAGGCTGTTGCGCCTCTTCTTCATCCTCAAAATCGTAACGGGGGCGGGCTACGGAAGCTGGCGTCTCCGGCCGGGGAGAGCGGGAAGGGGCAAAGCGATCTTCTGCCCGGAGCGGTTCCGGCTCCAGCGGTGGCTTACGGCGCGGGTCGAAAGGCGAGGGAGCGCTGTTTGCCGTGGGACGGCTCGACGGACGGCGGCTTTCGCTATCATCCGCTGCGGAAGGACGAGAAGGTCTGCGGGCAGGGCGTTCCGGTTCGGAGTCCGCTTCATGGGAAATCGGTATGGCGGCAGGGGGCATACGCCGGGCAGGCGCGCCCTCCCGCGGCATGGCGGTACGGGCGCCCGAATAGCGTTCGCCGGGCATAGCCGGGCGGCGCGCCGGGGCATGGGTGAAATCCTCTTCTTCCGGAGTGGTTTCGGTTTCACTGTCCCCTGCCTCAAAAGGATCATAATCCGGCAGAGGGTGGCTGCCCTGTTTCGGCGCCGAAAAAGACGGCGTTACGGAAGGCGTGGCTTTCTCCGGAGTCGGAGAGTGCTCTTCTGGGCGGGACACACGGCCCGCACGCCGGTGCCGGGCAGATTGGGGCGCGGGCGATGCTTCCTCATCCGCAGCGACGGAATCAGTTTCCGAGTCAGCGCGTTTGGCGGCGGGAGGAATCAGCGGACCGCGAACTACGCGGGTTGCCGCGTCTGAACCGGCGGCTGAAAAAGACAAATCATCCGGCATAAGGGACGAAGGAATCGCATTGCCACCAAAATCGGAACCGCTCATGCCATAACCAGAGGGCATGGCGCTGAAATCAGGTCTGGCGGAGGAATGTGCGCCTTCCTCCTGGGATGCGGCGGGGGCGGGTTCATTCTCCGATGGCGTGAAGGACGACGGATCGACGGAAGGATCGTCGTAAGCCATAAAGGGGTCCTGCTGCCATGGGTTGGAACCCGACGGCTGCCGGGTGGGCCGATTAGGATTTTTACTGAAATGATCGCTCAAAATCTTGCACTCCTTATCCCACATGCCTGCTTTGTTATTTGTCCGCGGCTTGATTCGGACAAAGCCGTTCGATTTACATATACCATCTGCAATTATACCAAGAATGGCGGTTCTTAACAACCCCCAAATCGCCGGACGCCAAACGGGGAAAGCCGCGTTCAGCCCTGTGACAGAAGGTTTCCAGCGGCCCGGCGGCCCTTGCGGGGAGCGAGGGCAGGTCAGGGTGCGGAATGTAAAATCTGCATCCGGGAACGTCTCTGCCGGCGTGCTCCGAACCCGCGGGAACGGGCGCTTCGGGATGCCGGTATATGCGGTAGGGGCAGGGGACGGTCACCATGCCGCAGGAATGAAACGCATCCCGCGGATTCGGCGCGAATGGGACGGCAACCCGGCGTAGTATGCCATACAAAGGGGTGCAGGCAGGCGCTGCCGTTTTTTACGATGTATTCATACGCGCCCGGCTGTCCCTGCGGACGCTGCAACCGATGTGGCGGATGAAGGCGATCCGTCATTGCGCCGATCAGTGCGCGCAGGGGCAGCGTTTTCACCAAAGGACGATATTCTTCCTTCAGCGCGGCGACCTTCTCCGTGCTCATCCTGTAGCCTGTCAGCGAACGGTAGGCAAGGCGCATATAGCGTACCGACCGTTCCATTGAGCTTTTCGCCTTGCCTCCCGCGAAGTTGAAAGCTTTGTCCAGCGGCGCGATGCTCCATGGCTTCTCTACCAGAGCGTTAATACTTTCTTCGGTTTTCTCCTCGCTGATGGTCTCCATCAAAGCGGTAAGCGCTTCCAGCATCGTGGGGGTATCCTTGACGGGGCGAAGCAGTGTTTGGGCGATGTCGAGGCGCTCCTTTTCCTCCGGACTGTCAACCCAACCGTAGGCGGTGGAACGCAGCGCGTCGTTCGCCCGGTATTCCAGCCCTAACCCCAGGTGATTCAGCGAACCGATGCGGGGCACCATATCATCGGTATTCACCAGATGATATAAAGGATAATCGGCGGGATCACGCGGGTTTCTGCCCGCGGAAACCGTAGGGGAAGCAAAACCGTACCCCACAAGATACTGTGGCAGCACACTCCGGTCGGTAAGCAGACGGTGACAGAAAATCTGCATCACCGCAGCGCCCTGGCTGTGACCTGCTATCCACAGGGAGAAACGACTGTGTGGTTTCGCCATTTCTTCCAGCACATCCGCAAGCGTTAACCGGGAAAGCCCCAGCGCGGCAGCCGTGTCGGGGAACTGAATTCGTTCGGCATTCTGCTCAAAATAGCAGGTAAGCTGGTAAAACCCCCGATGAAAACCGGCTTCCGTGTCAAAGCGGAAATTGCTGAACCAATCATAAAACCGTGATCCGGTTCCCATAAAACCAATGGCTACCAGATAGCGCCCGTCACCTGTGGGGTGCAGCATGGTTACGGCTTTGATGGTATCGCTTTTCTCACGCTGACGGAGTGCGCCCATCATCTGCGAGAGCGGGTTGCGCTCTTTCAGTTCCTGCCGTGCGCGCGCAACCTTAAACGCGTTCATCAGCCGCCGAATCCGCTCGCTGCCCGCGCTTTCGCTTTCGGATACGGTCACGCCGCTTTGCAGACGGTTATCCACCTGAATGGAGATATCTGTCCAGCCGGATCGCATCCACGGAGCCAGATCAAGCGTATAGGTAAGATAGGCAAGTTCCAGCGACATCTGCAGCGCCGTATCATCCGGCGGCTGGCGCAGAATGCCATCGGAAGTACGTAACGGCGGCAGACAGAGCCTGCGCACGTTGGAGAGCGGTACATCGGTTAACGCGCCGCCTGCAATGGCTCTATCATCGGCCGTTGCGGCGGAAGCCCGATGAAAACGAAATCTGGGGAGGGTCAGCATCCGTATCCAACTCCCTTTGCCTGATGAGTACGTATGAAACGATTGCGGCGGGAGAACCGCCGTCGGCCCAGTATAGCACATTCTCCAAAGCGCGTACAGGCATGGTAAACAGCTTGCTCCCGGTATGAAATCGCGGTATACTGTGCGTGACGTTTCTGCGGGCGAGCAGACGGCCCGTTTACAAACTGGCAGGAGGACGGCGCAAAATGAGCATTACAACAAAACCTTACGGTAAGGATCATCATGGGAATTCCGTTACGCAGTATACGATGACCAACGCGACGGGCGCGTCGGTTTCCATTCTGGATTTCGGCGGCGTGATCACACAGATTATCGTTCCGGATCGCCACGGCAAGCTTGCGGATGTGAACCTCGGCTTTGAGGATGCGACGGCTTATACCGCCGACAGCGGCAGCATGGGCGCGTTGATCGGCCGCGTTGGAAATCGTATCTCCGGCGCGAAGTTTGAACTGGAAGGGAAAACCTATCCGCTGGACGCAAACTGCGGAAAGCATACCCTGCACGGTGGCTTCGACAATTTTTCCGTGAGGATGTGGAAAGCCGAGCCGGAGGAAGGCAAGGAGATTGATACACTGAAACTGACGCTGACGAGCCCGGACGGCGACCATGGTTTTCCCGGGGAGCTGGCGGTCACAGTGCGCTATACCTTTGACGATCAGAATCGTTTGGGGATTGAGTATCGCGCTAACACCAACAAAACGACAGTCGTCAATATGACTAACCATGCCTACTTCAATCTGGACGGTCACGACGCGCCCAGTGTGGAAGAGCTGGAACTGCAGATTTTTGCGGATTATGTCGGGGATGTGGATGAAGCCCTGATCCCTACGGGGAAACTGATTCCGCAGAAAAGCGTGGCATACGACTTCAGCAGCCCCAGGCGTGTAGGGGATGTGCTGTCGCACACCCATATTGATCCCGACATGAAAGCCGCCATGGGGGTGGATTTTAACTACTGCGCGGGCAATGATCGCCAGCAGAAGCTGATCGCCATTCTATATTCTCCCAAAACAGGACGCGAGATGAGAACCTATACCGACCAGCCCGGCGTGCAGATTTATACCGGGCAGGGGCTGCACCAGAAGGGCAAAGGCGGAGTGCAGTACCACGCGTACAGCGGAATATGCCTGGAAACGCAGCACTACCCGGACGCGGTACACCAGCCACAGTATCCCAGCATCGTGCTTCGCCCGGAAGAAACCTACTTTACCAAAACGATATACGCGTTCGGCGTGCGTTAAAGCAACCGGGGCGGCGCACGGCGATATGCCGGGCGCCGCTTTTTACCGTGTGCCGATTTTTAGGACAAAGCAGCGCAAGATCGGACAGGTTTTTATCCCCTGTGCCTGATACAATGTTCCCGTAAAGGAGAGGATACCATGGAGTGGATTGCGAGTGTGAACCGGGCGCTAACGTATGTGGAAGACCACCTGACGGACGAAACCCTGTCTGTCGAGGCGGTGTCGCATGTGGCGGCGTACTCCCCCTTCTACCTGCAGCGGCTGTTCTTCATCCTCACGGGAATGTCGCTTTCGGATTATATCCGGCAGCGAAGGCTATCTGTGGCGGGGCAGGAATTGCAGTTTGGCGGCGGCAAGGTGATCGATGCGGCGCTGAAGTATGGATACGAAACACCGGAAAGCTTTCAAAAAGCATTCCGGCGCTTCCACGGCGTAACCCCTTCGGCGGCGCAACGCTCGCACGTGCAACTTCGTTATCTCAACCCTCTCCAGATCCACGTGGAACTAAGAGGAGGAAGCATGATGGATTACACGGTTGAAAAAATCGGAGAGATGATGGTGGTAGGACTGGAACGCAGGTTCCGCTACGATACCGGGTTTCAGGAGATACCGAAATTCTGGAGTGAGTATTATACCGAAGGACAGCAGAAAAAGGTATGCGGCGCTTTGGGCATCTGCTTTGACGAGGAAAACAGCCCGGAGTTTACCTATATGATCGGTTGTTTCTGCGAACCGGATGCGGAGACGCCGGAGGGATTCACCAAGCGTAAGATCCACGCGTTTACCTGGGCGAAGTTCCGCAGCGTGGGGCCGATGCCTGATGCCATTCAGAAGGTGAACCGGCAAATTTTCACGGAATGGCTGCCGAATAACAACGAGTACGATATGACCGGCGGTGTGAATATCGAAATGTATACGCAGGGCGATATGCAGGCTGCCGATTACGAAAGCGAAATCTGGATCCCCGTGCGCGCGAAGAGCTGACCTCTTTATCGCTGAGAGCGGGAGCAGGGCCGAAGACGGAAACGCCGTCTCCGGCCCTGCTTTACATCCCTGCATGTTGTACGGTTGCGGCCGCGTGCAGGGACGTGGTAGAATGATCCCGTTGAAGAATGGATGTCTGGGAGGCTTTTTGACCAATGATACGCAATATTGTATTCGACATGGGCATGGTGCTGATGGACTACCACCCGCTGGAAGCGTGCCGCGCCGCCGCCGGAAACGAAGCGGATGCGCAATCGGTATACGCGGCGTTGTTTACCCACCCGGAATGGGTAAAACTTGACGATAACACAATTGAGCAGGACGAGCTGGGGCGGCGCGCACAGGCCCGGCTGAGCGACCCACACCTTCGCCCGCTGGTGCCGCAGTTGCTGAACGGCATGCCCTGGAACATTTTAACACCGATTCCGGCAATGATTGATAACGCGCGCTGGGCGCTGGATACGGGGTACGGTGTGTACCTGCTTTCCAACGCCAATCTGGCGGTCAGCCGCCACCGGGAGATCGTACCGCTTCTGGAGCGTTTTCACGGTGTGCTCTTCTCGGCCGACGAAGGACTGGTAAAACCCGATCCGGCGATTTATCAGCTGCTGACCCGGCGGTACGGACTGATCCCTTCGGAATGCCTGTTTATCGACGATAACGCGGATAACATTGAGGCCGCTCGGCGTGAAGGCTGGCAAGCCTATCATTTCGATGGCAACGCGCAAGCCCTGTGGACATATCTGGAAACACTTCAAAGATAAGGAAACGGAGAATATGTCAGGAACGGTGAGCGCTTGCGCCCACCGTTCCATGTTTGCGGAGAATATCGCTGAACAATCTAGCGGCTTCAATCAGAGAAATCACTTGTCATCCCATAACAACTGGTTAATCTCATTTAAAGACTGTTCAGGCGTTTCATATGCCATGGATATCGGACTGTCCAAGGGTTCATATAAGCGGGACGCATCTGCAGATAGAACAACAGGTTGATTTTCGGAGCCCGGTTTCACATCAACTACTGTCTTTGCGGATTTTTCCGGAGCAGAAAGGAAAATCCGGGATTTGTCACGCATATAGCGAACAATAGCGGCAGCGTCATCTTCCAGTAAATCAGGCGTCAACATGACGGCGCACTCAAACAAGTCAAACAGTTTCTGATTAACGGCATATTCCTTCGGCGTGCGGGTGAACTGATCTCGCATTGCGTATAGAGCTTCGTTAATTTTTGGAATTCGGCTCCAGTTTTCTCTCTTGTCAGATTGAAGGAATCTTAACACGAAGTAGGGGAAATCCGTTAAGGGCTGACCGCTTCGCATCAGTTTTCGGGACTCCGGATCAAACTCCAGTTCGTTCAGAGCGAGCGAGGTTTTGTCGGTTCGAACGACCACATAATACCCGGTTTCCACCGGATCAAACATCCCGCAGCGGCCAATCTCCAACTCGTTTGGGCCGACAAGATTGGTGATCCCTTTTTGGATAACGTCCGCAAGGGGGGCGGCTTGAGACAGAAACGAGATACCGGCGGCGTTTGCGATTGATTTCAGCAGATCAATATAGGGACCGGCGAGGTTGCCGGATTGCACAGAGAACAAACATAAGTTCACATGCAGCCCCTCAAACCGATAAGGAACGTCATCTAGCAGGCGATGAGGGCCTAATGCGATACGGTCCAGATGCCTGGCATCCAGCTCCTTGATTTCCGGTAGTGAGGATAATGTATCTATCACCTGAAAACTGTTTTTTGCGTCCGCATCCGGTGATAGTGAGATATTTCCATACAGCGTAGCGTAAAACTTGTCGATTCCTTTGCGAACATAGGGAATATATGCACACTCTAAATTTACGGTCAGATAGGTTGGTTTGGATGGATCCAGCGGCTTATGCTTGCCGATATACCCATAGGCTTGCTGGCAGGCTTTGGTGTTTAACAAGGCGATGAAATCTGAGAACGACATAGGAGCACCTCCTGTCCATTGCATAAAGCGTTGAGTTTGCACATCTTCAAAGAATTGGTTTCTTCGGGGGAAAGCGGCATGCCGAAAAAAGACCATACGTTTAGAAGGATCGGTCGCGCTTGTTTTACTGTCTCAAACTAATAAATGGGCTGGATGCTGTGGCAAGGCAGAGGGTGTAGAGTTCGTACAGGCTGTCTGGGATCACATTGTTACCGTATCCTGAAGGATAATAATTCAAATTCACTCAATGAATTATACCATATTATGGAAATTGATGCAAACCGATGCTGGACATAAAAAACAGCCATCCCAACAGGAAGGCTGTTCTATTTTTTACCCGGCTGGAACAGGCCGCCAATCCAGTCTGCGATCCGCGTAAGCGGGTCATGACTTCTTTTTAACGCGATGGCCGCGTCCAGCGCCCCGGCACGATAGTGGTTGTTGTCCGGCTCGCGGCGCACGGCTTCGCGGTAACTTTGGTGAGCGGTCTGGTACTGGCGAAGGCCCATCAGAATGTTGCCCTGTATATAAAACCATTCCGCGTCTTTGCTGTCCGCGCGGTTCAGCTGGCGCAGCGCGCTTTCCAGATTGCCCTGTTCAATCAGCCGGGCGGCAAAGTGTTTGGCTTCCTCCTGTGGCACGAGGTTGAAACCCACATGCCGCTGGGAGCATTGTTTCAACGCTTCCTCATAAGCAAGGTTCAGCTCAATCAGCGCTTCCTGCGCGGTTTTCTGCTTTTCCGGGTCCTGGTACTGATCCGGGTGGCAGGCTTTGACCAGCCTGCGGTAAGCGGCGCGTACCTGAGAAGCCTCCGCGCCCGGGGAAAGCCCCAGAACCTCGAAAGGCTTTTTGTCGTACAGAATACTCACCCCCCAGATGGAAAAGGCTCGCCACCGGGCCGAAGAACCGGATTACGGCTCCGCCACGGCATCGCGCCGCTTTGATTACAGTTGCTCGCGCCGGATGTCCGCGCCAAGGGAACGCAACTTCTCCTCGATGCGCTCATAGCCGCGGTCGATAAAGCCGGTTTCGTAAATTTCGGTTGTGCCCTTGGCCATCAGCCCCGCCACAATCAGCGCCGCGCCCGCGCGCAGGTCGGTTACGGTCACGGGCGCGCCGTACAGTTCCCGCACGCCTTCCACCAGCACGGTGCGATCCACCAGCTTGATGCGCGCACCCATGCGGCGCAGCTCATCCAGATGTTTAAAACGCTGTTCAAAGATGGTTTCGCAAACGGTGGAGGTTCCGGTCGCCATGCATAAAAGCGCGGTCATCGGCTGCTGTAAGTCGGTGGGGAAACCGGGATAAACCTGTGTCTTAATATTCACGCCCCGCTGCTCGGATTGGGGCCTGACACGGATGGAGTCGTCGTTTTCGCTTACGCGTACGCCCATCTCCAGCAGTTTAGCGCTCAGACTTTCCATATGGGTGGGGATGCAGCCGCGAATGGTAACGTCTCCGCGCGTGGCGGCCGCCGCGATCATCAGCGTTCCGGTCTCGATCTGGTCGGGGATTACGGTATAGGTGGTGCCATGCAATTGCGGCTTGCCGGTGATGCGGATCACATCTGTGCCGGCACCCTTGATGCGCGCGCCCATGGAGTTTAAAAAGTTGGCCAGGTCTACAATGTGCGGCTCTTTGGCGGCATTGTAGATTACGGTGGTGCCTTCCGCCTTCGCGGCGGCGAGCATCACGTTAATCGTTGCGCCGACGGTTACCATATCAAAAAAGATGTCCGAGCCAGTCAGGTGATCGGCTTTGGCGAGCACCATTCCGCCGCGATCCTCGATGGTCGCACCAAGGGCAACAAAGCCTTTCAGATGCTGGTCGATGGGGCGGCTTCCGATGTCGCATCCGCCGGGATACGCGACTTCGGCCCGGCCGATACGGCCAAGCAAAGCGCCCAGCAGATAATAACTGGCTCGCAGCCGATTGGTGTATTGATAGGGAACTCTGTGGCCGTTTGCGTCCTTGGGATAAACTTTCAGGTACTGGTCAGGCACATATTCCGTTTTCGCGCCCAGAAGCTGCAAGATCTCAATCAGCGCGTGTACGTCTTCAATATCAGGCAGATTCTCGATGGTGCTGGGCTCGTCGCTTAACAACGTGGCCGGGATAACAGCGACGGCTGTGTTTTTACCGCCGCTCACCGTAATTTCACCCATTAAGGGCTTGCCGCCCGTTATCAGCATTTTGTCCTTGCCGCAGTTCACCGGTCAATCCCTCCCTCGGGAAACGCTAAGCGTTGGATTGGTAGACCATTCCCCATTATACACAAACCCGGACGGCATTTCAAGCGCGGGGGTGGAAACGCAGGC
>JAEWYP010000078.1 GCA_023395615.1 Bacillota bacterium | reverse complement strand
CACATCCACGCCTTTGGCGCAGGCTTCCGCCGGGGTATACTCCAACTCGCAGTGGCTGTGGCCCTCCACGCTGGGCACGAAGATCATCGACGTGGGAAGGATATCCGCCACATACTGCGCGTCGTGCCCCGGACCGCTGTGGATGCGCATATGGGTGTAGTTACACGCCACCGCGCTTTCCTCCACCGTATCCACCAGCAGCGGGTCATAGGCGACGGATTTGCGCGCCCAGGCTTCCGCGTAGCTCACTTTGCAGCCGACGATTTCATCCGGCATCTTCCGGATGATCGCCAGCGCCTGCTCGATCACGGCGGGGTTGTAATGCCGAACGTCGATCGTAAACTTGACCTCGTCCGGGATGATGGTATGAATGTTCGGGTGCGCGGAAATTTTACCGGTGGTATAGACCAGCGCAGGGTCCAGCTTATCCAGCTCGTCATGCAGGTACTGGATAGCTTTCACCGCGGCATAAAGCGCGTCTTTGCGGTACTTCATGGGGGTAGTCCCCGCATGATCCGCCTGCCCGATCAAGGTGAACTCGTAGTTGATCATACCGCAGACGCCGTCTACCACGCCGATGTCGTATCCTTCGGCCTCCAGTACCGGCCCCTGCTCAATGTGCAGCTCAATCAGCGCGCACTGTTTGTCCGGGGACAGACGATTCGCCTCGTCGCCGACATACCCGCTGGCTGCCAGCGCTTCGCCGAAGGTGTAACCGGGCTGATCCTTTGCAACGGAAGCCAGCATTTTTTCCTTCGTAAACTTGCCGCAGATCACGCCGGAGGACATCATGGCAGGCTCGAAGCGCGCGCCTTCCTCGTTGGTCCACACCATCGCGGTCAGCGGATGACGGTGCGGAATTTTTTCGGTCGCGATCGTTTCCAGCGCTTCCATAGCGCTCATCACGCCCAGCACGCCGTCGTAATTCCCCCCCTGCCGAACAGAATCCAGATGGGAGCCGGACACGATAGCCTTTAGAGGTTCGTTTCCCGGCAAAGTGGCGTACATGTTGGCCATATCGTCGGTCACCACGGTCGCGCCGATGGCTTCCATCCGCTTTTTAAACTCCGCGCGCGCGGCCAGCGCTTCGGGCGAGAGGGAGAAGCGGGTAATGCCGCCGTGTCCCGTATCGCCAAAGCGGCTGAATGTGGCGATTTTGTCTTTCATTCTTTCCAGACTGCAATGAATCATTGGGTTTACCTCCCTTGTGTTTTCGGGGAACCGGATGGCGGTTCCGGGCAGTTATTGGTTCACAGCCTTTGCATCCCGCTGCCGGCTCAGGCGCTTGCCCTGCGCAATCGCTTCTGTGGGGCATACGACAAGGCATAGATGGCAGCCCACGCAACGCTGGGCGTTCAGCACCGGCAGGCGGTTCCCATCCAGCTTCAGCGCCTGATGCCCGGCATCGTCACAGGCGACACCACAGCGGCCGCAGCCCACGCAGCGATCCCGGTTAAACCGCGGATAACAGATGGTCTCCCGGTCCAGTTCCTCTGCCGAGAGGATATTGGGCAGCGCCCGGCCGATCAGCTCGTTTACGTTTCTCATACCCTGGCTGTGCAGGTACAGGCGCATCCCGTCGATCAGGTCGTCGATAATGCGATAACCAAACTGCATCACGGCGGTGGTTACCTGCACGGTGCCGCAGCCCATAGCGATAAATTCCGCCGCGTCACGCCAGGTTTCGATGCCGCCCATACCGCTGATCGGCGCATTCGCCAGCCTCGGCGTCTGCTTCATGGTTTGGATAAACCGGAGCGCGATGGGTTTGACCGCTTTGCCGGAATAGCCGCCTACGCTGGTTTTCCCCGCCACGTCCGGGCCGGAGGAGAAGGTAGCGAGGTTTACGTTCATTACGCTTTTAATGGTGTTGATCGCGGCAATGCCCGCCGCGCCCGCCTCCATTGCGGCAATAGCGGGGATTTCCATATGCCCAAGGTTCGGCGTCATTTTAGCGAGTACCGGCAGGCAGGTGCCACGCAACGTCGCGCGCGTGTAGGCGGCCACCAGTTCCGGGTTTTGGCCCACGTCCGCACCCAGACCGTTTGCCGCCATGTGCGGGCAGGAAAAGTTACACTCAATGATGTCCGCGCCCGCGGCGGTTACCAGCTCAGCCAATTCTCTCCATTCCGCCTCACTCCGGCCCATGATGGACGCGATAATGACTTTTTTAGGGTAACGCGCTTTCAATCTGCGGATCGTCGCCAGATTCTCCTCCACCGGGCGTTCGGAAATCTGCTCAATGTTCTTGAACCCCAGAAACGACATGCCTTCCTTGCGAAGGGTATCAAAGCGGGGTGAAACCTCTTGGGGCGTGAACAATCCGATGGTCTTAATCGCCGCGCCCGCCCAGCCCTGTTCGAACGCGCGGGCAATCTGATCGTAATCGTTGGCGACAATGGAGGAGGAGAGGAAAAACGGATTTTCGCACGGCACCCCGCAAAACGTAACCGACAGGTCAGCCTTCGGCGTTTTGGGCCGTTCCGGCGAAACGGCGCGCAGAACAGCGTCCACCGCCACACCCCGGCCGGTACGCGCTTTTACACAGGCGGGCAGGCAGGGCCGCTCCACGCAAGTCAGGCAGGGCAGCGGATCCGGCAGGCGCAGCGCGGCCCCCGCGCAATTTTCCAGCCGAACCGAGCGGATCGCGCGCGCCGCGTCTACCCCATACGGGCAGGCCGCCGAGCAGGGCGCGTTTTCGCACAGGTAACAGGCACCTGTTTCTTCGCGGAGCATCAGGGTATCAAAACGATTGTCCATCCCTTTCCCTCCCCCGGGTCAATTTCTGGTCGTCGATCATTCCATCTCTACTAAGATGGGTTCATTGTTTATCTGGGTACGCGTTTCACAAACTGGCCGTATCCGGGCGTGCCTGTGAATTCTCCATCTTTGTATACCAGTTTGCCGCGCACGTAGGTTTGCACAGGGTAACCCTTCAGGGTTTTCCCCTCCCAGATGGTATGGTCGTAATCCGAGTGCATGTTTTTCACCGATATGGTAAAGGTCTTTTCAGGGTCGTACAGCACGATGTCCGCGTCCTTACCGACCGTGAGAGAACCTTTGCTTACGCATCCGAAGATTTTCGCCGGGTTGGCGGCGCACAGCTGCACCGCGCGCGGGAACGAGATTTTGCCTTCGTTGGCGGCGGAAAGCATGTAGGGATACAGGTTTTCAACCCCCGCGCATCCGTTGGGGATTTTGGTAAAGTCGTCCTTGCCCCAATCCTTCTCATAACTCTGGAAAGGGCAGTGGTCGGTGGCGACGGTGTCGATGCTTCCATCCGCAACCGCTTTCCAGAGCGCCTCGCGGCTTTCTTCCCCCTTCATGGGCGGGGAACATACGAAGTTTCGCCCATCCGGACGTTTGTACACGTCGCAGGTAAACTCCAGATACTGCGGGCAGGTTTCAATGTAGATCGGCGCGCCACCGCGCTTGGCTGCCACTGCCGCCTCCAGCCCTTCCTTGTCCGCCATGTGCACAAGGTACAGCGGCGCGTTGACCGACTTGGCCCAGTGCACGGCCCGCTTGTCCGCTTCCGCCTCCACCCACTCCGGGCGGGAAAGGTAATGGTACCACGCGGAGGTTTTGCCCTCCCTGCGGAACTGCTCGATATTCATATCGATCACGTCGGGGTTTTCCGCGTGCAGGTTGGTGATCGCGCCCACCTCGCGGGCCTTGAGAAGCACCTTGATAAACGTGGCGTCGTCCACCATCATGCCCTCTTTTTTATACACGAAGAAACACTTGAAGCTGGTGATGCCGTAATCCGCCGCCGCCTGAAACTCGTCCAGCAGGCTTCCGCCGTTCAGGTCGGTTACGATACAGTGAAATGCGTAGTCCACGCATGCTTCGGGGTCGCACATGGCGCGGCGTTTTTCCACAATTTCCAGAATACCCATTCCCTTGCGTTGCATGGGGTAATCAAACACCGTGGTAACGCCTCCGCAGGCCGCCGCGCGGGTGCCCGCCAGATAGCCGTCCGCAGATACGGTGCCGCCGAAAGGCATCGCCAGGTGGGTGTGTGCGTCGATCGCGCCGGGCAGCACATACTTCCCTTTCGCGTCCACCACCGTTGCCGCGGGCACGTCCAGCGCCGTGCCGATCATCGCGATTTTCCCGTTCTGCACCGCGATATCGCCCCGGAACATTTCGGTTTCCGTTACGATAGTGCCGTTTTTAATTAACAAATCCATTCGGGAGCCCTCCTTTAAACGGGGTGACCCGCGGGACGCACATTCCGGCGTCCCGCGGGCAAACAGGTTGTTGTCTATCAGTCGCTGATTTTATATACCAGCACCAGACCGGAACGCTGAAAGACCTGCGCGACTTCCATCAGCCCCATGCCGCCGGCGTTGGCCGCGATCAGGTTGGATACCCAGGTGACGCCGAAGTCTACCTGTCCGGTGTACACGGCGGTCGTCTCGCTGATGTCCCCGCCGCCGGGTACGATGGTCACGTTAAGACCCGCGTCGGTGTAATAGCCCTTGTCCAGCGCCACATAGTAGCCCATAAACTGCGCCTGCGGCAGCCACTTGAGCTGGATGGACACGTCCTTTTTCTCCGGCGCATCCAGCACCGCGCCCTCGGCGGTCGCAGCGTCAAAGTAGCTGGAATCGCGGATATCATCAAGCGTTAACGTCTGCAGTTTATCCGCGGCCACCGAGTCGGTCAGCTTGATATAGGTCTTGGCCAGATCCAGCGTCTGCTGCATGGCCGCGTCGT
>JAEWYP010000067.1 GCA_023395615.1 Bacillota bacterium | reverse complement strand
CACCCGAAGCCAGAAGCTTTTGCAGCGCATGGCTCAGAGAGGTTTCACCCTCCTCTTCCCAGGCAACAAAAATCGCGTCGTACCCGCCCGCCTTCAGGTAGCTTGCCGCCTGCGCCAGTTTGCGCGCCGGAAGAATTTCCGGGATATGCGCACGGCCGCTCTGTTTGGCGGCTTCCAGCGCAATACGGGTCCAACGCTCGCGTTTCTGCGGTTCCTTTTCGTCCAAGCGCGCGACCGAACGCTCCATCTCTACCGGCAGGATGTCCCAAACGCCCAGCTCTGTGGCCTTCTGGATGATCCATTCCATTTTGTCCAATTTGGGCAGGCCCTGCACCAGCGTTACATGTATCTCCGCCTCCGGCGAAGGCATTTCAGCGCGTACCCGCACGGTAGTCGCCTGCTGGTCGACCAACGACAGTTCCCCTTCATACAGGCGTTCCGCGGCGATCAACTGCACGGTTTCACCCGGCTTCATTCGCAGCACGCGCGCCACATGGGCGCTCTCCTCCCGTGACAGCGTAACTGTGTCGCCAACCGTAAGCGGGGCACATTCCCCAAGCCAGCACCTATGCACGGGTTACCTCGTTCTTCAGGCACAGGGCAACCCATTCGCCTTTTGTCAGCCGATCAACCGTCGTATAGCCTTCGGCCTGTACCGCCGCCATCACGTCTGCTTCCCGCTCCTTAATGATCCCGGAGCAGATGAACAGCCCACCCGGCGCCAGATGCCGCTTTAACGGCCCGCACAGCATGCAAATAGCATCCGCCACGATGTTCGCTACCGCCAGCCCGCAGGGCATGGTTTCGCCGTTCACCAGATCGCCCCGCACCACTCGCACCTGTTGCTCCACCCCGTTATGGGCCACGTTCTCTTTGGCAACCTTCACCGCGTCGGGATCAATATCCACCGCTAGCACGTTTTGCGCGCCCAGGCGAGCCGCGGCAATGGCGAGGATACCGCTGCCGGTGCCCACATCCATCACGGAAACGCCGTTTTGCAGGTGCTTGTCCAGCAGTTCCATGCACATACCAGTCGTTTCGTGCGTTCCGGTGCCAAAGGCCATCCCGGGGTCCAGTTCCACCACCAAATCGCCCGGCTGTTCGCGGTATGATTCCCACGAAGGTTTTACCACCAGACGTTTCCCGATGCGAAAAGGCTTGTAATACTGTTTCCAGTTCTCCGCCCAGTCTTCGTCGGCGACATCCTTCAGCTCCATGGTAAGCGTGCCGAAATCCAGCCCCGTTTGTGCGTTTACCAGCGCTGAAAGCTGCGCGCGGAGGTTAGCCAGCACATCATGCGTATGTTCGTTCTGCTCAAACCAGCCTTTGACCAGCACGTCTTCCGGCATGGCGGCGAGCATTTTCGGATCGTACAACTCCCAGTAAACCCCCGGTTTGGCAGGATCCGGCACATCCGCCCGATCCACAATTTCCGTTCCGGTCGCGCCGAAACGTATCATCCAGTCGCTCACCACGTCGCTGGCCACGCTCGTCGTGTGCACAATTGCCTCGCACCATTCCATCGGGGTTCCTCCTCGCTTTTCATCCGTTGTAGCATATCACAGGGGATGCCGCCGCGCAAGCCGCGCGGGAGCATCCCCCAAAGATCATATTCTGCAAGTATTTACGGGAACATTCCCTTCAGTTTATCTACAAAGGACTTTTTCCCTTCGTATTCCTTGCCCGTTGTGCTGTTTTCAAACTGGCGAAGCAGTTCTTTCTGCTTTTCGTTCAGTTTCTTAGGCACTTCCACCTTTACACGCACCAGCAGATCGCCGGTTCCACCGCCGCGAAGGTTCGGCAGCCCGTACCCTTTCAGGCGGAACTCCGTATCGTTCTGCGTGCCTTCCGGGATGCGGTATTTCACCGTCTGCTTAAGCGTTGGTACCTCAAGGTCCGCGCCCAGCGCCGCCTGCGAAATGGTGATGGGTAAATCCAGCAATAACGTTGTGCCGTCGCGGCGGAACAGCTTATGGGGCCGTACCGTAACGCGAACATACAGATCACCGCTTGGGCCACCGTGCGCACCGGGTTCACCCTGACCGCGCATCACGATGGTCTGTCCGTCGTCAATGCCCGCAGGTACCTTAACCGTAGCGGTACGACGCTTGCGTACCCGACCGCTTCCGTTGCAGGCGGTGCACTTATCCTTTACAATCTTGCCCTCGCCGTGGCAAGTGGGGCACGTACGAACGGTTACCATAAAGCCGCCGCTTTGCCGCACCTGACCGGTACCGTGGCACATGGGGCAGGTCTGCGCGCTGGTGCCGGGTTTGGCACCCGAGCCGCCGCAGGTTTCGCAGTTCTCGTTACGGATGAACTCGAAAGTCTTCTGGCAGCCGTTCGCGGCTTCTTCAAAGGTAATGGCGATGTCATGGCGAAGGTCGTCGCCCTGCTCGGGGCCTTCCCTGCGGGCTGATCCGCCCATGCCGCCGCCGAAAATAGAATCGAAGATGTTGCCGAAATCGCCAAACCCGCTAAAGCCGCTGAAATCGCCCGCCCCGCCGCCTGCACCGCCGAAGCCCTGCATGTTGGGCCCGTCGAAACCGAATTGATCGTACTTGGCGCGTTTATCGGGGTCGCTTAACACCTCGTTGGCTTCGTTAAGCTCCTTAAAACGCGCTTCGGCGGTCTTATCGTTCTGGTTCAGATCGGGATGGCATTCCTTGGCTTTCTTCCGGTATGCGCTCTTGATTTCGGCATCGGTGGCCGTTTTGGGCACGCCGAGCACCTCGTAATAATCGCGTTTAGCCAAATGCTCACCTACTTAAGCAACATTCCTGACTGTTTTCATGTCCCGGGCCACGCCATGGAATCACAGTCGCCCAAAGACACACAGAAGCCTTGCTTTGCAAGGCTCACCGAAACCGCCGCGTTCGTCGTCGGGTTCGGGTAAAAGGCGGGATGTCTGATCGTTTTCCTACTCGGGGATGAGGGGGAGGGAATCAATCCCTTCCCCCATCCTCTGCGGGTTTGTTGCACCCGATTTTACTTCACGTCGTAATCCGTGTTCACGGTTCCGTCGTCATTTTCAACCGGCCCGTTGCCGGTGCCGCTGCCGCCTTCAGGCGCGCCGCCCTGCGGGCCGCCTTCCTGCTGGTAGAGCTTGCCAAAGATCGCGTAGACCTTCTGGGTCATCGTTTCCATGGCGGATTTGATCTGGTCGGCGTCATTGGTTTCCCGCACCTTCTTAAAGTCTGCAATTGCGGTTTCGATGGTCGCCTTATCTTCGGACGAAAGCTTATCGGCATTGTCCTTCAGCTGTTTTTCCAGATCGTAGATCAGGTTATCCGCACGGTTCACGGTTTCCACCTCGTCGCGGTGCTTCTTATCCTGCTCCGCAAACTGCTCGGCTTCCTTCACGCGCTTCTGGATTTCTTCCTCGGTCATGTTGGTGGAGGCGGAAATGGTAATCTTCTGCTCGTTGCCGGTGCCCTTGTCCTTGGCGGATACGTTTACGATGCCGTTGCGGTCAATGTTAAAGGTAACTTCAATCTGCGGCACGCCGCGCGGCGCGGGCGGGATGCCCGTAAGCTGGAAACGGCCGAGGGTCTTGTTGTCGTACGCCATGGGGCGTTCGCCCTGCAGCACATGGATTTCCACGGTGGTCTGGCCTTCCGCTGCGGTGGAGAACACCTGGCTCTTGCTGGTGGGGATGGTGGTATTGCGTTCGATCAGCTTGGTAAAGATGTGGCCTTCGGTTTCCAGACCCAGCGAAAGCGGGGTCACGTCCAGAAGCAGCACGTCTTTCACTTCGCCGCCCAGCACACCGCCCTGAATAGCCGCGCCGATGGCGACGCACTCGTCCGGGTTGATGCCCTTAAAGGGGTCTTTGCCGGTTACTTTCTTCACAGCCGCTTGTACCGCGGGGGTACGGGAGGACCCGCCCACCAGAATCACCTTGTCGATCTGGTCGGTCGTCAGGTTGGCGTCTTTCAGCGCCTTGTTCATCGGGTCAATCGTCATTTCCACCAGATCGGCGGTCAGCTCGTCAAACTTGGCGCGGGTCAGCGTCATATCCAAATGTTTGGGGCCGTTCTGATCGCTGGTGATGAAAGGCAGGTTGATGTTGGCGCTCATCACGCCGGACAGGTCAATCTTCGCCTTTTCGGCAGCCTCTTTCAGGCGCTGATAAGCCATGCGATCCTGTTTGAGGTCGATGCCGTTTTCCTTCTTAAAGTTATCGACGATCCAGTTGATGATGCGATCATCGAAGTCATCGCCGCCAAGACGGTTATTGCCGTTGGTTGCCAGCACTTCAAACACGCCGTCGCCGATTTCCAGCAGGCTTACGTCGAACGTGCCGCCGCCAAGGTCGTATACCAGAATCTTCTGGCTGCCCTGTTTGTCAAGGCCATAGGCCAGCGACGCGGCGGTCGGCTCGTTGATGATACGAAGCACTTCCAACCCTGCGATACGACCCGCATCCTTGGTGGCCTGACGCTGGCTGTCACTGAAGTAGGCGGGCACGGTGATAACCGCCTGGGTCACTTTATCGCCCAGATAGGCTTCCGCGTCGGTCTTCAGCTTTTGCAGGATCATCGCGCTGATTTCCTGCGGGGTATAGCTCTTGCCGTCAATGTTCACCTTATGGTCGGTGCCCATTTCACGCTTGATGGAAATGATCGTACGGTCGGGGTTGGTAACAGCCTGACGTTTGGCAATCTGGCCCACCAGTCGTTCGCCGTCTTTGGTAAAGGCGACGACGGACGGCGTAGTGCGCGCGCCTTCCGCATTAGGGATTACAACGGGTTCGCCGCCTTCCAGTACGGCAACGCAACTGTTGGTAGTGCCAAGGTCAATACCGATAATTTTACTCATAATGGTTCCTCCTCCAAATCTGTATACAGAATCAGATCAATGTCTTTTTCGCGGGGGTATATCGGAAGGGCGCAGGTCCCTGATCCGTGGGATTAGGTTCCCGTCAGTCGGGAACGACTTTGACCATCGCATGGCGCAGCACGTAGCCGTCCATCTGATAGCCTTTCTGGAGCACCTCGCAAACGGTGCCGGGTTCGCCGTCTTCCGGCGCGCCCTTCATCACGGCGTTCTCCAGATTCGGGTCGAATTTCTCGCCCTTTCGGTCAATCGGGGTCACACCCCGCTTTGTCAGGGTATCAGCCAGCTGCCGATACACCATTTCCACACCGTCTTTTAAACTGCTGTCGGAGCTGTCGCCTGCCGCGCCGATGGCGCGCTCCAGGTTATCCAGTACCGGTAACAGCGTTACGATAAAGGTTTTCGCACCATCCTCATAGGCTTCGGCCCGTACGTTCTGGTTGCGTCGGCGGTAGTTGTCAAAATCCGCCTGCACGCGTTGAGCAAGGCTAAGATATTCGTCGGATTTGGCTTTGGCGGCTTCCAGCGCTTCGGTCAGCTCCGCTTCTACGGTTTGGGCCTGCGCCTCCACCTCGGCGTCCGCGGTTTCCGCGTCTGTCTGGCAGGCGGTGTTATCTTCCAGTTGCGCGGTCATCGCATCAATGGCTTCCTGCTCTTCCAGTGTCATGTCCGGCGCAGGGTTGGGCGTAGTGTTTTGCGGTTTCTTGTCTGTCTGCATGGTTGGCCTGTTTCCCCCATTCTGATGGGTTTTCTTTCTGATGGGCATAACCGGTTACTCCTTATCCTTCGTAAACAGGTGGGTGAGCTGCTCGCCCATGGCGCTTAGCGCGCTCAGTACCCGTCCGTATTCCATCCGCGTGGGGCCAATTACACCGATCGTACCGTGGGTATGGTCGCCCAGTGAATAGGTCGCGGTGACCAGGGAGCAGTCCTTCAGCTCCGGTACGCCTGTTTCCGGGCCGATACGAACGGTAAAAGCCACGTTCTGCCGCTGTTCCAGCAGCCTTACCAGCGTATCCTTCGTTTCCAGCAAAGCCAGAAAAGCGCGTGCTTTATCTACGTCGTTGTACTCCGGGAAATTGAGGATATTGCTGGGGCCGCCGAAAGATAACCGCGTCTTTTCCTGTTGGTTTTCAACGTCTGCCATCAACTCGCCGATACCGTTCAGTACAGCGCGCTTCTCGGCAAACTCCCGGGACATGGCTTTGAGCAGGTCCAGTGACTCCGTCAGGGTATGGCCCGTTAACCGTTCGGTAAGGATGCGGCTTAACCCATAGAGTGCGTCGGCATCCAATTCGCTGTCCACATGGATCACGGAATCACGAACGATGCCACTGTCGGTAACAATCACCAGTAATGCTGTGGAGGTGGTTACCGGTACCAGCTGAAGGTTGCGGATCCGCAACTCTCCGCCCCTGGGGCTCATCACCAGCGAGGTATAATGTGTTACGCTGCTCAACACCTGCGCCGCCCGGTTGATGACGTCTTCCATCTTGCCGGTACGTTCACTGAAGTGTTCGCGGATGCTGGCCGCATCGTCCCCGTGCAGTTTACCCGTCTGCAGTAGTTGATCCACATACAGGCGGTATGCCTTGGCGCTGGGTACGCGCCCTGCGCTGACATGCGGCTGATCCAGATACCCCAGTTCCTCCAGATCGCTCATCTCATTGCGGATGGTGGCGGAGCTCAGCCCCATTTCGTATTTCTTAGAAATGGTTCGACTGCCTACCGGGATCGCGGTCATGATATAGTCGTCGATGATTGCCTGTAAAATCCGGAATTTTCGCGCGTCCATCATCCCACGATCACCTCCGTAAGCAGTATCGGGATGCTTTGTTCCCGGTTTTTGTTAGCACTCGTTAAGATTGAGTGCTAACATGGACATATCATATGCCTGTTTCTTTCATTTGTCAAGCATTCCCCAGGGGGAATTTATCATTTGTTCATAGATGCTTACGCTATATATATCAACGGTTTTCGCCCATTTCTGACTATTACTGACCAAATTTTCTCCGGAACTTTGTGCATCCGGTATCGGGCTTGCATAGCGGGAAGTATCTGCCCTGTTATATTCGTTGCGGAAAACTGTTGCGCAAACCCATGCCCCATCGTTTACGCGTCGCGTTCAGTCTGCCCGCGTACTGTCCTGTTCCTCCATAAAGGCCATCAGCGCCGTATTTTGCAGCGCAAGTCCCTGACGGGTCAGCGCAAGGCGCGGAGCTTCCGTCGAAACTGGCTGCAGCAGCGCTTCCGCCGTAAGCTTTTCGATCGCTTTTCCGTAAACATCCGTCAATCGCTTTCCATACATGCGTATAAAATCGGCATAGCCGACCCCGTCCACTGTACGTAGCCCCAGCATAACAGTTTCGAACATCGCCTCCGTCGTCGAAACAGCCCGGCTCTCCCCGACCGGCAGACGATCTTCCGCAAGACTGTGCAGATAGACAGACATCCGGTCGGTGTTCGTCCTTCGCAGATACTTCGCGTCGCCGTCTCCGGGTCCCGGCGGCAGCAGGCTGGCGGCAGCAAGACCCAACCCCAGATAGTTTTTCTGACGCCAGTATCCAAGGTTATGGCCGCACTCGTAACCCGGTCTGGCAAAGTTGGAAATCTCATATCGCCGGTAGCCCAGTGTTTCCAGCCGGTCTATGCCGTACTCCATCATATCCGCGGTTTCATCCTCGTCCGGCAGCGTCAGTTCGCCGCGTTTCACCGCAGTATACAGCGGTGTGCCTTCCTCTAAAATAAGCGAATAGGCGGAAAGATGCGTAACCTTCTCAGCAGCCAGCGCGTCCAGCGTTTCCAGATATTCCGCCATCGTCTGCGTGGGCAGGGCAAACATCGCATCCGCGTTCAGGTTGGTAAAACCGTGCGCCCGTGCCATCGAAATCGCATCTTTAGCCTGTGAGAAAGTATGAATCCGCCCCAGAATGCGCAGCAGCCGTTCCTGCTTCGCCTGTACGCCGAGGGACAGTCGATTGGCACCCGCTTTTTTAAGCGTCTCCAACCATTCGCCGGTCAGTGTGCCCGGGTTGGCTTCGCTGGTAAATTCCGCGTCAGGCAGGACCCAAAAATGCTCCCGCAGTGCTGACAACACCTCTCCCATCAACCAGGCGGGCACGATGGAAGGCGTGCCTCCGCCCAGAAACACCGTATCCACGGGCGTCTCGCCGTATTGTCTGCCCGCCAGCGCAATTTCCTTTTTCAGGGCGGCACAGTAGGCGTCGATTTCGCCTTCCTCCGCTGCCGCGGAACAGAAATCACAATAAGAACATTTTCTTTTACAAAACGGAAAATGCAAGTATAATGAGAGCATGCTTCGCCTCCCGCCAACCCGCGGCGCGGGTCGCAAAGCCATCATACCACGGAACGCGGCTGTTTTCCACAAGAGCCGCGCCCATGGGAATCAATTGCCAACCCGCCCGAAATACGCTATTATACAGGTTGTATCTACTAGCGCGCCGCGGTAAAGACCGCAGGCATGGTTTGTGAGGAATGAACATTGCAAAACGAACGCCTTTCCCATATCCGCAATTTTTGTATTATCGCGCATATTGACCACGGTAAGTCCACGCTGGCAGACCGTCTGCTGGAACTGACCGGTGTTTTTGAGCACCGCGAGATGGTGGAGCAGATTCTGGACAGCATGGATCTGGAGAGGGAACGCGGTATCACCATCAAGAGCAAGGCTGTACACATGACCTACAAGGCGCGAGATGGGGAGACTTATACGCTCAACCTGATCGACACGCCGGGCCATGTGGACTTCAGTTACGAAGTCAGCCGGGCGCTGGCCGCCTGCGAAGGCGCGCTGCTGGTAGTGGACGCCACGCAGGGTATCGAAGCGCAGACGCTTGCCAACGTTTACATGGCGTTGGAACACAATCTGGAAATCATCCCCGTGATTAACAAGATTGACCTGCCCAGCGCTCAGCCCGACGAAGTGAAAAAGGAAATCGAAGAAGTAATCGGGCTGGATACCGAAGGCGCACCCTGCATTTCCGCCAAAACCGGCGAGCATTGCGAAGATGTGCTGGAAGCGATTGTGACGCGGGTGCCCGCGCCGCAGGGCGATGAGGACGCGCCCCTTCAGGCGCTGGTATTCGACGCTTACTACGACAATTACCGCGGCGCGATCTGTTTTGTGCGTGTTAAACAGGGCACGGTCAAAGCCGGCATCCGGATGCGGCTGATGGCCAGCGGTGCGGAATTCGACGTGGTGGAGGTCGGCACATTCCACCCCGGCTATCTCCCCTGCGAAGCGCTCCGGGCGGGAGATGTGGGCTATGTGTGCGCCTCCATCAAAGACATTGCAGACACCCGCGTGGGCGATACCATCACCGATGCCGCCAACCCCGCAACCGAAGCGCTGCCGGGCTACCGCGCGGTAACGCCCATGGTGTTCTGCGGCGTGTATCCTTCCGACGGCGCGGATTACGACGCGTTAAAAGAAGCGCTGGAGAAGCTGCGCATGAACGATGCCAGCCTTTCCTTTGAGCCGGAAACCTCCGTGGCGCTGGGGTACGGTTTCCGCTGCGGATTCCTGGGCCTTCTGCATATGGATATCATCACACAGCGGCTGGAACGGGAATTTGATCTCAACATCATCACCACAGCCCCCAGCGTAATTTACCATGTGTTTAAAACCGACGGTACGATGGTCGCTATCGACAACCCGACCAACCTGCCCCCCGCCGGAGAAATCGACCATATGGAGGAGCCTTATGTGTTCGCGTCGGTGTACACACCGCAGGAGTACGTGGGCACGCTGATGGAAATCTGCAAAGACAAGCGCGGCACCTTTCTGGATATGCAGTTTGAGGGCGGGCGCGTGAAGCTTAATTATCATATTCCGCTCAACGAAATCATTTTCGACTTTTTCGACCAGCTGAAAAGCCGCTCCCGCGGCTATGCCAGTTTTGATTACGAGCTGAAAGGTTATCAGGAAAGCGATCTGGTCAAGCTGGAAATGATGCTCAATGGGGATGTGTGCGACGCTTTCACCGTGATTGTGCATCGGGATAAAGCCTACGCACGCGGCCGTGGCATGGCGGAAAAGCTGACCGAAGTGATTCCCCGGCAGTTATTTGAGATTCCCATTCAGGCGGCGATCGGCGGCAAGGTGATCGCCCGCGAAACTGTAAAGGCGATGCGGAAAGACGTACTGGCCAAATGCTACGGCGGCGATATCACCCGGAAAAAGAAGCTGCTGGAAAAGCAGAAGGAAGGAAAAAAGCGCATGCGTCAGTTTGGCACCGTGGAGGTGCCCAGCGAAGCGTTTATGGCGGTTCTGAAAATGGAAGTGAAATAACCGCAGATATTGGCGGCCACCCCTGCGAAAGCGGAGGGTGGCCGTTACTCATTCGTCAGTCCCTTTCCCTCTCCGATCGGCCGAACACTGAGTTGTATGTATCATTACGGCGCAAGCGCTTTTCATCCCAGTCTTTCTGTGTTAAAATACCAGTGTGTGCGCCTGTCCCGGAATAGGCCGTTTTTCTGTGTAACAGCCCAAATCCGTCGCGTCAAACGCATTCAATCCGCTCAGGCCGGAGGCATTCCCTGATGACTGATCGAAAAACAAGGCTGAATCATTCGTTGCGCAGCATTCTGTGGGTCTTACTGGATATTCTGCTCTGCAATCTGGCCATGATTCTGGCGCAGCAGTTTCGCTTTGAAGTGCAGATTCCGGAAGTGTTTTTCCAGCGTTACGTAAACCTTGCCCCGGTAATGACGCTGCTCTGTTTGCTCTCCTTCTGGGCGTTTGGCCTGTACCGTAACATGTGGCAATACGCCTCGGTGGATAGCGTGATCCCCATCGTGCTTTCCACGCTGGCGGGGGCCGTGGCTACCTACCTGTACTCGCTTCTTTGCTACGCTTTTACCCAGCCGGAAAATTATAATCTGCTCCATCGGATGGTCTATTTACTGTATTGGGTTCTGCTCACCGTGTTAATCGGCGGCTCCCGTTTCGCCTACCGGATCATCGTTACCCACGGCATGTATCCTTTCCGCAGGGGCGCGCGTAACAGTGTGCGCCGCACCATGGTTGTCGGCGCGGGGTGGGCGGGCGCCAGCGTAATCCGGGATATGCAAAACGGCCGCTACGGCAACTCGTTGCCCGTGATTGTGGTGGACGACGACCCTTCCCGCGTGGGCGCGCGCCTGAACGGGGTTCGGGTTGTACGCGGCACCGCGCAGGTAGCGCAATACGCCGCAGATTATCAGATTGACGATATTCTTGTAGCCATTGCCACGCCAAACGGGGATCTGCGGCCGTTAATCGAAGCCTGTCTCGCGACCGGCTGCCGCGTCCGGCGGGTTAACGCCCCGGAGGATTTGAACGAGGAAGGCGTTCGCAGTGATGTGCGTGACCTGAACATCGGGGACCTGCTGGGGCGCCCCGAACAGAAGCTGAACATGACGGAGACTGCCGCGTATTTCCACGATAAAACCGTACTGATCACCGGCGGCGGCGGTTCCATCGGCAGCGAGCTCTGCCGACAACTGATGGCGTTTCAACCGAAGAAGATCGTGCTGTACGACATCAGCGAAAACTATATGTACGACTTGTTTTTTGAACTGCAGGAACGGTATCCGGGAGGGTTGGACGAACGGCTGATCCTGCGCGTCGGCTCCATCGGCGACGAAGCCCGCTTATCCGAGGTCATGGCGGAACAGCACCCGGACGTGGTGCTGCACGCCGCCGCGCATAAACACGTGCCGCTGATGGAAGGTTGCCCCGCACAGGCCGTAAAAAACAATGTCTTTGGTACATACACAGCCGCCGCCGTATCCATTCGTTACGGCGTCAAGCGCTTTGTGATGATCTCCACCGATAAGGCGGTCAACCCCACCAACGTAATGGGCGCAACCAAACGGTTGGCGGAAATGGTCATCGAAGCGCTGAACGGGCAGGGGAAAACCGAGTTTACCGCCGTGCGTTTCGGTAACGTTCTGGGTTCTCACGGCAGCGTCGTTCCGCTGTTTGAGCGCCAAATCCGCGCAGGCGGCCCAGTCACCATTACCCATCCGGACATTATCCGTTATTTTATGACGATCCCGGAAGCCGCGAGTCTGGTACTGCAAACCGCCGCCATCGCAAAAGGCGGTGAGTTGTTTGTGCTGGATATGGGCCAGCCTGTGCGTATCCGCGATCTGGCCGAAAAAATGATCCGACTGTACGCGGCGCAGGGCGGACAAAAGCAGGTGGAAATCCGTTATGTGGGGCTTCGCCCAGGTGAGAAACTCTATGAGGAACTGCTGACCGCCGATGAAAGCCTGACGCAAACGGGGCTGGAAAAAATCCTGATTGCTCAACCGGAAACCGTATCGACCGAAACGCTGGAAACGATGCTGGCCACGCTGCATCGCTGTGTGGATGAGAATGGTGATATGATGGTTTGCCTGCACGCGCTTTTACCCACCTTTCACACGCCGGATGAGGTAAACGCGCGCGCCGAAGCGGAACGCAGAGTAGAAAAAAGTCCGTCGGCGTCGGAGGAAACGCGATGAGCGACCACGAACGCTTCATGCGAATGGCGCTTGCCGAAGCGCAGCAGGCCGCGCAGGAGGGAGAAATTCCCGTTGGCGCTGTCCTTGTGATGAACGGCGAAGCGATTGCCAGCGCCCATAATCGCCGGGAACAACTCCACGATCCCACAGCGCACGCGGAGATTCTGGCACTAAGAGCAGGCGCGGAGAAGCTGAAGGATCGCAGATTGTCGCAGTGCACGCTGTATACCACGCTGGAACCCTGCCCCATGTGCGCGGGCGCGATGGTAATGGCCAAGCTGGGCGCCTGTATTTTTGGCGCTTCGGACGAACGGCAGGGATGCTGCGGCAGCGTTTACGCTCTCACCCGCGATCCATCCTTCTACTGGCGGTTTTCCAGTACGGGCGGGCTGCTTGCAGAGGAATCTCAGGCGCTGCTCAACACGTTTTTTGCCCGTCGAAGGCAGGATGACTGATCGATCTAAAGGAGTTATCAAATTGCAGATTGACGCGATCGTAACCGATCTGGACGATACATTGCTGAATACCGAAGCCCGAATTTCTCCCTATACGCTGGATGTGCTTGCCCGCGCGCAGGCAAGGGGAATCCGTGTCATTCCCGCCAGCGGGCGTGCGGCGTTCAGCATGCTTCCGTATGTGAAGCAGTTAAACACCGGCCTCCCCTACATCGCCAGCAACGGCGCGGAGCTGGTAGGCCCGGATCACACGGTGCTGGAATCCGTCACCTTTTCGCCGCAGCAGGCTCGCGACATCATCCGGTATCTGAAAGCACAGAGTTTTTACACGCAGTGCTACCGGGACGAGTCCTTCTATTTTGAAGAAGAGTGTGAAGCCAGCGCGAACTACCGCCGCTCTTCCGGAATGTTCGGGCATGCCGTGGGCGATCTGGAAGCGTTCGTCACCTTTCCGACTCCGAAGATTCTGAGCGTACAGACTCCCGACGAGGTTGCCAGGTTGTATCCACTGATCCAGAAAGAATTTCCCAACGTTGCTTTCACCGTAAGCAAACCGTACTTTTTAGAGGCGGAGCCTCCTCATGTCAGCAAGGGAGCGGCGCTGCGCAGGCTTGCGCAGAAGTTGAATCTGTCACCAGAACACACCATGGTTTTCGGGGACAGCCTGAACGACCTGCCCATGTTGGAATACGCGGTACACAGCGTGGCCATGGGAAACGCGCGCGACGAAGTGAAATCCGCGGCACGCCATGTATGCGGCACCAACGCGGAAGACGGAGTCGCCCGGTTTATCGAAACGCATGTCTTGGATAATGTATCACAAGGGAGTGATTCTCAGTGATTAAAGTCGAGGACTTTACTAAAACGCTGGAGCTTGAGGTATTGAACCCCTCCAGTAAAGACGAAATGGATATCACCTCCACGGACCTGAACCGTCCGGGGATGCAGTTCTGCGGTTTTTACGAGTATTTCGCCTATGAGCGCCCTCAAGTCATCGGCAAGGTGGAAATGACCTATCTGGAATCGCTGGAGCCGGACAAGCGCCGCAGTGTACTGGAAGTTTATATGAATTATAAACTCCCCTGCATCATCGTATGCTGGGGGATGATCCCGCCCAAGGAACTGCTGGAACTTGCCCGGCAGCATGATATCCCCGTGTTCCAGAGCAACGCAAAAACCACCAAGTTCTCCTTGCAGGCCATCATGTACCTCAACCGTTCTCTCGCGCCGCACGTAACGCGTCACGGGGTGCTGGTGGATGTGTACGGCGTCGGCGTACTGCTGACCGGCGAAAGCGGTGTGGGAAAAAGCGAGGCTGCGCTGGAACTGATCAAACGCGGGCATCAGCTGGCCGCCGACGACGTGGTGGATATCTGCCGCGTGGCGGATGACCGCCTGATTGGCGAAGCGCCGGAAATGGTGCGACACTTTATGGAGATTCGCGGCATCGGCATCATTGACATCCGCGCCATGTACGGCGTCGGCTCGGTCATCATGTCCAAGTCCATCGATATGGTGATCCACATGGAAAAATGGGATCAGAGCAAGGAATACGACCGGTTAGGGCTCACCGAGGAAACGGTCACCATTCTCGGCGTAAAAGTGCCCTATCAGGTCATGCCGGTTCGTCCGGGCCGCAACCTCGCCATCATTATTGAAGTCGCAGCCCGCAACCTCAGCCTTCGCAGGCTGGGTTACAGCGCCGCGCATGAGTTGGACCGCCGCTTGAATGAAATGATCGCGCAAAACAAGGATAAAGACGAATAACGGAATCCACGCCGGAGCGATTGAACCCGCCCAGCGTAATCACAGGGGGTATATAGATGGTATATTTGGGGATTGACGTCGGGGGCACGGGGATTAAAGTCGGCGTCGTTGATGAAAAAGGGACGCTGCTTGCGCAGGGAGAAACACCCACACTGGCAGGCCGGCCGTTTGCCGAAATTGTCAGGGATATGGGTGCCTGCGCGCTGAGCGTGCTGGAAAAGGGCGGCTTCACCGTCGCCGATGTGGTATCCGTCGGGGTCGGCGTGCCCGGCGTAGCAAATCAGAAAACCGGCGTGGTGGTATTTTGTGCCAATCTTAGCTGGCACAACGAACCGCTTCGTGTGGAACTGCAAAAGTATATTAACAAACCCATTTACATCGACAACGACGCGACCGTGGCCGGTTTTGCGGAAAGCGTTTACGGTCTGGCTTCCGGCAGCCATTCCAGCGTATTTATCACGCTGGGCACAGGCGTCGGCGGCGGCATCGTGATCGGTGGCAGACCCTGGAGCGGCTTTCACGGCGTCGGCAGCGAAATCGGCCATATGCCAATGGACATAGAGGGCGATCCCTGCAATTGCGGCAACGACGGTTGTCTGGAGCGCTACTGCAGCGCGACAGCGGTGATCCGCATGGGGAAGCAGGCTGCTCTGCAACACCCCGAAAGCAGCCTGTACAACGCCTGTGGTGGGAATGTGGACGGAATGACCGCAAAAATGGTATTTGACTGCGCCAAAGAAGGCGATGACGTCGCCATGAAAGTCTTCCGCCGCTATGTTAACTATCTTTGCATGGCACTGGACAGCATTATCGCATTTTTGGACCCGGAAGTGATCATTCTGGGCGGCGGTGTGAGCAAGGCCGGCAATTTCCTGCTGGATGCGGTGCGCGCGCGCCTGAAACGTTATATACTCTTTAAAGATCTGCCCTATTCCCGGGTGGAAATCGCCCGTCTGGGTGCGGATGCCGGCATGATCGGCGCCGCGATGCTTGGCAAACAATTCGTCGAGGAGGCCTGAACCCATGGCAACCTATACCGTTGAATCCCTGTTCCGCCAGCAGCCCGATACCAATCTCTCCGAATGCACCGTATCCGGTTGGGTGCGCACCGTGCGCGACAGCAAAGCATTCGGTTTTATCGAGTTGAACGACGGAACGCACTTCAGGAACCTGCAGGTCGTGCTGGAAGACGGTGCGACGGAAAACTTCGCCGACACGCTAAAAATCACGCTGGGCAGCGCCGTACGCGCCACGGGCGAACTGGTGCTGACCCCAGATATGAAACAGCCCTTCGAGCTAAAAGCGAAAAAGGTGGAGCTGGTCGGTGCGTGCGACCCCAGCTATCCCCTGCAAAAAAAGCGCCACAGTTTCGAGTATCTGCGCACCATCGCCCACCTGCGCCCCCGCACCAACACGTTCTATGCGGTTTTCCGCATCCGTTCGCTGGCCGCGCAGTATATCCACGCTTTCTTTGCGGAACGCGGCTTTGTGTACGTCCACACCCCGCTGATCACCACAAGCGACTGTGAAGGCGCGGGCGAAATGTTTCAGGTGACCACGCTGGACATTAACCAGCCTCCGCGCATGGAAAGCGGCGCGGTGGATTATACGCAGGATTTCTTCGGCAAACAGGCCAGTCTGACCGTGAGCGGCCAGCTGAACGTGGAAACGTTCTGCATGGCTTTTCGCAACGTTTATACCTTCGGCCCCACCTTCCGCGCCGAAAAAAGCTACACGCCGCGCCATGCTGCCGAGTTTTGGATGATCGAGCCGGAAATCGCCTTCGCCGATCTGGGGGACGATATGGCGCTGGCTGAAGAAATGCTAAAATACGTCATCTCCCACGTGATGGCAGCCGCTCCGGCGGAAATGGCTTTTCTGGACAGCTTTGTGGAAAAAGGTCTGATTGAGAAGCTGAGTGCCGTTGCCGGAAGCGACTTCGCGCGCTGCACGTATACCGAAGCTGTCGACATCCTGCTAAAGAGCGGCCAGACCTTCGAATATCCCGTTTCCTGGGGGATTGACCTTCAGACCGAGCACGAGCGTTACCTGACCGAAAAGCACTTCGGAAAGCCCGTGTTCGTTTACAACTATCCCAAGGAAATCAAAGCGTTCTATATGCGCATGAACGACGACCGCAAGACTGTCGCGGCTGTGGATATGCTGGTGCCGGGCATCGGCGAACTGATCGGCGGCAGCCAGCGCGAAGAACGCCTGGATGTTCTGACCAGCCGTATTCACGAGCTGGGCATGAATGAGGATCAGTATTCCTGGTATCTGGATACCCGCCGTTTCGGCACCACGCCGCATGCCGGGTTTGGATTGGGCTTTGAACGTCTGGTAATGTACTTAACCGGCATCACCAACATCCGCGATGTGCTCCCCTTCCCCCGCACTACCGGCAGCGCCGAATTTTAAGGAGATAGGCTGATGACTGAAGCATTCCGTCGCGATATTCAGTCCATGTATATACTTGCGGAGCAGACCGACACCCTGTCACAGCTGATCCCCGCGTTATATGGCGTATTGCGCCGCAACGAAGATTCGCTGCGAGGCATCACCTACGCCTATCGGCTTACGACAGTCGATACAGGGTATACCTGCACGTTTGCCCTGCAGGACGGTTCTTTCTCCGAGCTTTCTCCCCTTTCCCCGGTCGATGTGACAGTAAGCGGCAAAGAAACAAACCTGTTGGCTGTTTTTCAGCGCAAGCAGAGCGCGACCGTCGCGCTGATGTTGAACAGGATCAAGGTTCGGGGCAGCATGCCCGCCCTGATGAAACTGGCCGAATTTCTGTAACACCCTGCTGCCTGTTTTACCTCATCCGACAAGCCATAAAACCGACCGGCGTTCCTTTCCAATCAGGAGAAGAGCGCCCGGTCGGTTTTTCTGTTTCCCAGTTTGGTTGATTCTCCGGCTGGGAACATGCGCGGCTTCGCTTGTTTTTCGCTTAGAGCTCCATGCCAAATCGCAGTTCATGACGGATCGGGATTCCATCACAGCCATTCAGAGGAATACAGGGTTTCAGCTTTCGCGAGCGTTCAACCGCATTCAGATTAAATGCCTCAAGGTTCATTCCCATCTGCTGATAAAACCGAATGGCACGCGTGTTATCGTTGGTTGTATACAGGTAAAGCCGTTCCGCGCCGTTTCGGCGCGCATTATCAATCGCCCGCCGCATCAGCGCCTGTCCGATCCCCTCGTGTTCCCGCAGCACATACAGCGACAGCACTTCGTACGTTTCTCCATCCCTGCGGTAATGGACCGCGCCAAGCGCCGTCTGTCCGGCCAGGCATACGAAACCATCGCATCCCGCCAAGTCAAAAAGCTCTCCATGGACAGCCACCGAGAGGTTTCCCCATTCCTCCTGTAGCTGTACGTTCACCTGTTCTCGCAAAACATCGTTCTCCCCCAATGGGAAAACGGAATAAGATTCCATATGAACAGCCCCCCTACTTCCATCACTCATGATGGATCTCTGCTATCGCGTGCATTCTGTCAGAATACAAGAGGTACATGTCATGAATATCGACTATTTGTAGCGCCGCCAGTACTTGCATATCAGTCTAATTTCCTCCGTAATGCTCTGATTTCCTTGAATCTTCGGGTTTTTTTCTTTTCGTGACAGATCAGCAGGTGATTCCAATCGTTTATTGTTCGCTTTCCCACTTACCGGTAAAATGCATCGTAGCCGAATTTCTCATTTTATAAGCCTTCCCGCGTTTTCAATTTCGTTTTCCACATTTCCTCGAAATTCTGTGGATAACTAACTTTTTTTCGAATTCATGTTCAAATATTCCACATTGTAACTGTTTATTAACTTTTGTAACCATATTGTAAGCATATTCCCTCCATTTCCCCATATTTTTTCCACATAATCACTTGTACATCAGAGAAACATATGTTACAATACATGTGTTTAAGAATCGTTCGGTTTTTCTCCCTCATCCGTTCAATATTCCGCATGAAAGAGGCGAGTCCTATGGACAGGTCGATGCCGTATTTACTGATAGCTTTCATCGGGATGATCGTCGTTGTTTATCTGATGTTCGCAGATCGCCGCCGCGCCCGTATGCAGCGGTTGAAAGTGAAAAAGCTGTATGCTTCTCCTCTGTTTGAAGCCATGCGCCCCATGCTGCGTCAGGCGCAGAAATACTCCATCGAAAGCCTGACGATCGACAAGACGGGCTTCACCATCCGGTTCCTCTTTCCTTTCGGGCATGAAACGAAATTCTGCGTAACCGATCACGGATATCCCAACCTGACAATCGACCGGCAGGAAACGTTGCTGATGCTTATGGAAGAAGTCGTACCTAAGCTGACGGCCAGTGATTGTTATTCTTTCCGTTCGGTCCGCAATCGCCTGCTGGACGGCCGGGTTGAGTACCAGTATAAATACCTGATCCAGATCGATTATAAAAACATGCTGATTCGCGCACCTTATTACAACGGTTCGCTGCAGAGCCAGCTGTGGTAAACCATCGCCGCGGGACCCTCCTCCTGAGCCGCTGCTGTCCGCAAGGATGGCGGCGGCTCCCTTTTTATACGGGTTCCAAGCGTTCCACTTCAATGCAGGCCGGCTCACTCATCCGACATTTTCAGAATGTCGAAAACTCTGTATGTTATTAGCTCTTTCGTCGCTCCGAACGTCGATATGAAAAGGGTATTGTTTTACCGCACGCCCTGAAAAAAGTTTGCACAGGACGTGCGGCATCGTTTGGAGTGCGTTATTTCACGGCTTTGCCCTGATCGGCAACCTTTTTCATCTTTTTCGCAACCGCTTCAGGGCCCCCCAGAAAGGTTTTCCGGATCACTTTACCGCTCTCGTCCAGTTCATACACCAGCGGGATACCGGTCGGTAAATCCACACGGCTGATCTCCTCCGGGCTCATGCCTTCCAGCGCCATCATCAGCGCGCGCAGGGAGTTGCCATGCGCCGCAATCAGCACGCGTTCCCCATTCTGCATCCTGGGCCATATGTTCTGTTGATAATAGGGAACCGCGCGTTCTATCGTATCTTTCAGGCTTTCCGCCCGTGGCAGTTCTTCCGGCGGCACCTCACGGTATGCAGGCTGGAGGGCAGGATTTCGTTCATCCTCTACCGCCAGTTCCGGCGGGCGAACATCGTAGGAACGTCGCCAGAGATGTACCTGTTCTTCCCCGTAGCGCTCGGCGGTTTCCGCCTTGTTTAACCCCTGCAGCGCGCCGTAGTGCCGTTCGTTCAGTTTCCAGCTCTTCTCCACCGGCAGCCAGTCCCGATCCATTTGTGACAGCGCCAGATTCAGGGTATGGATTGCGCGTTTTAGGTAGGAAGTGAAGCACACGTCAAAATCCAGCCCGGCCTTCTTCATCAGCCGTCCGGCCTGTTTTGCCTCTTGTTTCCCGGTTTTGGAAAGGTCTACGTCCGTCCATCCGGTAAAGCGGTTGCTCAGGTTCCATTCGCTTTCCCCATGTCGAAGGAGTACCAGTTTCATTATTTGCTTCTCCCCTTTCCGCAAGCAGGTTAATCCGGCAGGTCCCCCCATGTTCTCAGCCGGGCCGCCTACTGGTTGTATTCGCCATATCGTTTGCCGTTCCTTCCGCTTCGAGGTTTGACAGTGTACGCCGCCTATGCTATCATCATCGGGAGTTTATACAAAGAAGGTTGTTGGATGAAAGTTCCTTTCTTTGCCCTGGATCGCCAATACCAGTTGCTTCGTCCGGAAATGGAAAAACAGGCCTGCGCCTGCCTCGGCGGTTGCTCCTACATCGACGGCCTCGCCGTAAAGCAGCTGGAAACGGCGCTGGCGGAGTACCTGCACGTAAAACACGCGATCGCCTGCGGCAACGGCACCGATGCGCTTCGTTTAGCCCTTCGTGCATGCCGCGTTCAACCCGGCGACGAGGTGATCACGACGCCGTTCACGTTTTTCGCTACGGCGGAAGCCATTGCCTCCGTCGGCGCTATCCCGGTGTTTACCGACATTGATCCCGTAACCCTGAATATCGATCCGTCACTGGTGGAGGCTGCCGTTACGCCGCGTACGCGCGCTATTCTGCCGGTGGATATTTTTGGGTTGCCCGCTGATATGGACGCGATCAACGATATCGCGAAGCGGCATCACCTGACCGTTGTGGAGGATGCCGCCCAAGCCATCGGCGCGGAATATAAAACACGCAAGGCGGGCACACTGGGGGATGCAGGGTGTTTCTCTTTTTATCCGACGAAGAATTTGGGTGGTTGTGGCGACGGCGGCATGATCGTAACCGATAATGATGAAATCGCAGTCTTAGCCCGCGCGTATAAAACCCACGGCAGTGGTAAAAACGGCCAGAAAGCTGCCCAACTGCTGGGTAATGCGGAGGAAGAACTGGATCTGAACGGTCAGCCGCAGGGAGACAGCCTGTACGATCCCTATAAATATTATAATTATCTGATTGGCGATAACTCCCGCCTGGATACGTTACAGGCGGCGCTGTTGCTGGTAAAACTGAACCATCTGGACGAGTTTAACCGGATGCGCACGCAAAACGCGCTCCGTTACTGGGAAGGATTAAAGGATACTCCCCTTCGGCTTCCGCAGCATAAACCGGCAAACCTGACCCCCTGCTGGCACCAGTATGCCACGATGGCGGCGGACAAACCGGCGTTGCATGCCCGGCTTGCCGAAGCAGGCATCGGGATCGGCGAGTTTTACCCCGTGCCCCTGCACCTACAAAAAGCGTTCCGCTCCCTCAGTTATCAGCCTGGCAGTCTTCCCAACGCGGAACGTGCCTGTAAGGAGTCCATCTGCCTGCCCATTTTCCCCGAGCTTGCGCAGGAGGAAGCCGATTATATCATCCACACGATCCGCACCCATTACGGAATGGCGTAGCGGGTATGGTTCTTCGGGAGAATCCAGTTCCATCACAAACGTTTCCTGTCTTACCACCGCCGCCTGTTTTTCAGGCGGCGGCTTGCTTGTAAAAAGTATGCTTGTTCCGAGGCAAATTCAGCTGCGGTTTCTCACCATGGAACAGTTTATGTTTTTTCCACTGTTACGAAGCGCTTCCGCGCCCCAATCAAACATATCGTATAAAACTGAACGGATGCTTCGCCCCTTCTCCGTAAGGGTATACTCTACCCGTGGAGGAACCTCGGCAAACACGGCACGGGTCAGCAGACCGTCCGCTTCCAACTCTCGCAGCTGCTGTGTCAGCATTTTAGGGGTTGCCTGCGGAATCAGCCGGTGCAGCTCACTGAAACGCAGCGTATGCGCAAGCAGGTGCCACAGGATCAGTGCCTTATACTTGCCGCCGATCATTCGCAGGGTTTCCTCCACTGGGCAATTCACGCCCGGGCAATGGCACTCCATCGCAACCGCCTCCCATGGCAGGATCATAAGGGATCTATCCCCTGTGTCTTACCCACCCATCATACAGTGTCAGGTGCGATAACGCAACCTATAGGCACGCTACCCAAAAGTGTACCAGCTCACCAGAAAGTACGTACTTGCTTTATTACCCTCATGCGTTACAATATGTACGGAAAGTGCATTTATTCACCTTCCAGACCCGAAAGGAGACTGACTGCTTTGAAAAAAACAGCATTTCATATCAGCGGCATGTCCTGTGCGGTCTGCGCCCAGACCATCGAGAAAAACGTTTCTCAGATGCCGGGCGTAACCCATGCCAGCCTGAATTTCGCCACCGAAACCCTGTACGTGGAACATGATCCCGCCCAAACCGACTCTGCCGATATTGACGCGAAAGTACGGGAACTGGGCTATGCGGCCGAAGAAAAAACAGGCGTGCAGAATGTGACGATTCCGATCGGGGGCATGACCTGCGCCGCCTGCGCCACTCGTGTGCAAAAGGCAATCGGCCGGTTGCCCGGTGTGGAAAGCGCCTCCGTCAATCTGGCTACCGAAAAAGCCACCGTCGCTTATAACCCTCAGGAAACACGCCTTTCGGATATCCGCGCAAGCATCGAAAAAGCGGGGTATCAGGCGCTGACACCGCATACGAAAAACGCAGCCGAGGAAAACCGTGACCGGAAGCGTCGCGAAATCAACGCCATGAAAACCCGGCTCTTCCTATCCGCCCTGTTTACCCTGCCCCTGCTCTATGTCGCGATGGCGCCCATGGTAGGCCTTCCGATTCCGATAGCGCTTTCACCAATGGAACATCCCCTGCGGTATGCGCTGACAGAACTCCTGCTGACGGTGCCAGTGATCGCCGTTGGGTACCGTTTTTATACGATGGGCTTCCGCTCGCTTTGGCAGCGAAGCCCCAACATGGATTCGCTGATCGCCGTCGGCACGGCGGCCTCGGTTGGCTACAGTGTATATAACATTTTTCAGATTGCGACGGGCAACACAATGGCCGTTCACTCGCTTTATTTTGAATCCGCCGCTGTGATCATCACCCTGATCCTGCTGGGTAAAACGCTGGAAACCATCTCCAAGGGTCGTACCGGCGATGCGGTGCAAAAACTGATGAACCTTGCTCCCAAAACCGCGCTGGTACTGCATCAGGGCATGGAGAAGGAAATTCCTATCGAGGAAGTGGAGATCGGCGATGTAATCATCGTCCGGCCTGGTGCGCGTATCCCGGTTGACGGAACCGTTACCGAAGGCCATACGGCGATTGATGAATCCATGCTGACCGGCGAAAGCCTGCCCGCCGAGAAGAAAGCAGGCGATACAGTTTACGCCGCTACCATTAATACCACCGGCGCCATCCGTTTCCGTGCGGAAAAGGTAGGCGACGACACAGCGCTGGCGCAGATCATCCGACTGGTGGAAGACGCGCAGGGCGCGAAAGCGCCGATCGCCAAACTGGCCGATATCGTCAGCGGATATTTCGTACCGGTTGTGATGGCAATTGCGCTGATCGCAGGGATCGCGTGGTATATCGGAACCGGCGGTGATCTTAAGTTCGCATTAACAATCTTCGTATCCATACTGGTTATTGCCTGTCCCTGCGCATTGGGGCTGGCAACGCCGACCGCAATTATGGTAGCGACCGGCAAGGGTGCGGAATACGGTATTCTTTTTAAAAGCGGCGAAGCGCTGGAAACCGCCCACACCCTGCAAACTATCATTTTTGATAAAACCGGCACCCTGACGGAAGGTAAACCGAGCGTAACCGACGTGCTGCCCGCCGCGGGATTTACCACGGATCAACTGTTACAGATTGCCGCGTCCGCAGAAAAGCCGTCCGAGCACTCCCTCGGGCAGGCGATCATCGCCTTTGCCGCGCGTAAGAACCTGCCGTTTTTGCAGGCAAACAGCTTCCAGGCGAAAATGGGGCGCGGCATTGAAGCCATCGTGGATGGCCGCCGCGTCACCTCCGGCAACCGGAAGTTGATGGAAGAAACAGGCGTTTCTCTGGAGGCGTTTCAACCCCATGCAGAACGGCTGGCGCAGGAAGGCAAAACCCCCATGTACGTTGCGGTGGACGGCCAGCTGGCCGGGCTGATCGCAGTGGCGGATGTGGTAAAACCCGGTAGCCGCGCCGCTGTGGAAAGCCTGCGTAAAATGGGCATCGACGTGGTGATGATGACCGGCGACAACCGCCTCACCGCATCGGCAATTGCCAGACAGGTTGGCATTGAGCGGATTTTGTCCGAAGTACTCCCGCAGGATAAGGCGGGCGAAGTGAAAAAGCTGCAGGCGGAAGGCCGCCGTGTTGCCATGGTGGGCGACGGAATTAACGATGCGCCCGCACTGGCGCAGGCAAACGTCGGCATCGCCATCGGCTCCGGCACAGACGTAGCGATGGACAGCGCAGATGTCGTGCTGATGCGTTCCGACCCCATGGATGTGCCCACCGCCGTGGAACTGAGCCGCCGCACCATTCGCAACATCAAGCAAAACCTTTTCTGGGCTTTCGGTTATAACACCATAGGCATCCCGATTGCTGCGGGCCTGCTTCATTTGTTTGGGGGACCGCTGCTCAATCCCATGCTGGCCGCTGCTGCTATGAGCTTAAGCTCTGTTTCAGTCGTTACCAACGCTCTGCGCCTGAAGCGTTTCCGCCCCAGCGCAGAGAAAAAACAGGCCTGACACACCGAACGCCCAATTCATCGGGAAAAACGGGCTGCAACTACCGTAAACAGGCACAACCGACCATCATTATCTTGTTCTTTTCCCCGCACCCGTTTCGTTAAGCAGTACTCTATGCGAATCCATATAACCCGGATCGTCGACTAACGAATACCTGGTATACAGAGCAGTTTGCCTAAAGTTTCGGATGCCGGGAAGCAAGAGTGGCCGGTTAAGCTTACCCTACTTATGTGATCCCCTTCGTATCCAACAGTGATAACACAAACGGGCCTATAAAAGTTGGACCCGCGTTTCCTTTACAGGAAGCGCGGGTCGCTGATATTTCGGGCTTGAAGATAGGCTTTCATAGCCGGTTGATTGGGCGGAAAAAACGGCGACGGCAGAGCCTCCGGTGCGAAAAAGCGCAGGCAGGTGACTTCCGTTTCCTGCGGTTGCAACGTGCCGCGATAGCTACGGCAAACATACACGACATCGATATTGCTCACCTGATCTCCATTGGGGTATTCAAACCGCATTTTCTCGCCGGAATACACCCCCAATAAAGACAGCTCCTCCGCAATCAGCCCCGTCTCTTCGGCCAGTTCCCGCGCTGCGGCGTCCTCGGTGCGCTCGTACAGTTCAACCGCCCCGCCGATATAGGCCCAGTCACCCGTATCAGCGCGCTGTTCCAGCAGTACCTCGCCGCGTTCGTTTTCCACAATAACCGACGCGCCGCATTGCATCACCGGCCGATGGCCAACCCAACGGCGAATCTCCCGTATATATTCCCCCATGCCGTCTCCTTATGCCTGTTGATTCTCCGGGGATGCCAGCGCGTCGCGTAACGGCTGCAAATCCACACCCTCCGCCTCTTCAAGGGCTTTTATCAGTTCGTGCAGAATCTGCTGCACACCGCCAGCCACGTCGCTTTCCACATTCAGCGGCATTACGGGGTCGTGCACGGACAGCCGCAAAAGGAACCAGCCGTTGTTCAGCCCGCCGTCCAGATCAAAGCTGATACGGATTCCCTCGCGGTTATCCGGCGCGATATGCCATCCTGTCTGCCAGGTGGCGTAATCCATCATCTGCTCGATAATCTGCCTTCCCGCCTGCGCAAAGTCCGCGCTTGTGATTGGCAGCCGGATTTCCGTGCTCTCCACCGGCTCTTTCAGACCGTCCAGCAGAGTACCCAACTCCCGCCCCTGCTGTTTCAACTGCATAGCCTTAATCAGCAGAAGGGTAACCAGGTACATCCCATCATCCAGAAAATGGTTGTCACGCAAGGCGGCATGGCCGCTGGTTTCAATCGCCAGCGGGCAGTCGATCCCCGCCGCATTCAGGCGGATCGCCTCATCGATCACGTTGCGGTATCCGCGCTTGTACCGATAATGAACGCCGCCCCACTCCTGGATAAACTCCGCCAGCCCGGACGAGGTAACAGAGTCGGTTACGATGGTCGCGCCCGGATCGTTTTCTAACAAGATTGCGCTGATCATGGCAATCAGGCGGTTACGGTTAATTTCTTTGCCGGTATGATCCACAATCGCGGCACGATCGCAGTCCGCGTCAAAAATCACACCGATGTCTGCGCCAACGCGCAGCACCGCCCCCGCCAGCGAGTCCATTGCTTCCGGGTTTTCGGGGTTCGGGATATGGTTGGGGAAGTGGCCGTCCGGCTCCAGAAACTGGCTTCCCTCGATCCACGCGCCCAAGCCTTGCAGCATATCGGCATAGAAACCACCCGCGCCGTTGCCCGCATCTACCACCACGTGCAGCCCCAGCAGCGGCTGAGTTACTTCGGGGTTGACGCCGTTGATAATCAGTTGCCGGAGATGATCCACATACCGGGGCAAGAACGGAACAGCTGAAACCTGACCGCGTGTGATATTGCCTGTTTCAGGCAGTGTCTGCGCCAACTGCAACAGTTCGTCCAGTTCGTGAAAGCCCAGCCCGCCCGCCTCGGTGAAAAATTTAAGGCCGTTCAACTTCCAGGGATGATGGCTGGCCGTAATCATGATCGAACCATTGGGGCGAAATCCATCCGTTAAGATGGCCATATACATAGACGGCGTTGTGCACATGCCATAATCATTCGCGGTTGCGCCTTCAGCCGCAATACCCTCCGCCGCAGCCATCAGCAGTGACGGACCGGAAACCCGGCTGTCCCGCCCCAATGCAACCGTCATCTGATCTGCCGGTTTTCCGATGCGTTGTGCTAAGAAGCGCACAAACGCTCTTCCCAGCGTTCGGGCCACCTCTTGCGTTAATACAGCTTCCTCACCGACAGCAATTCCACGCACATCTGATCCGCTCTTCAGTGTTCGAAAATCCATAATTACTCCTTTCGGTCATTCAACCTTTGCCGTTCTGCTGTTTACCCTTCCAGCGCCGCCATGCCCTCGTCCGCCATCCTGCGCAATAATAAATACAGTGGCTTCAGGCGGAGAATATCCTGCGAACAGCGCTCAACAAGCGCTTCGGAATAAGCCATTTGCAGCGGTATGCCGGTCCGCTTGATGTAAAGCTCTTTCAGGGGGTAAATTTCCTGAAGCAGTTGGGGCAATCCATCCGGAACAGCCATCCGCTGATACCGATCGCCGTATATTTCCAGATCTTGTTCCGGAATCCGAGCCTCCCGAAAAGCGCGCAATACCGCGTCAGGCTTTTCCCGGATTGCTTTCCGAAGCGCGTCCATCGCGGGGCGGTTATACCCCCAAAAGCCGAGCCCCCATTCCACATGCTCCGGCGCCAGTTCAAACCAGTACATTACGGATGTATCCCGGATTTCGCCGCCGCGACGGAACAAAAGCCACAGATGATCGCGATATGGCGTTTTATCTTTCGAAAAGCGAGTATCCCGGCGGATTCGTGCCAGGCATTTATCCGGCCGCAGTTCCATATCGTCCGCAACCTGCTTCACTGCGGGCGCCATTGCCTGAATAAAACCATAAAACGGTTCACGCACGCTTCGTTCATACTCGTCCCTGTGAGCGTTGAAAAAAGTGGCTTCATTATGGAAACGCAGTTCCAAAAAAAAGCGGATCGTTTCTTCAGGAAATCCTGTAAACATCCGTCTGTCCTCCTTTATCCCATATCCTTATTATACAAGGGTTTTACCCCGAAAACAAGCCTGCGTCTCACGAGGAATCTGCTGCTTTCGTACAAAAAAATCACCCGTCGGCGCCAACCGTACGGGTGATCAAAATACCATTTACTCGTCTGTGGAATCGCTGTCCGCACGACGATGGCGACGTTTCTCGGTCTGTTTTGGTTTCGCCGGGCTTACCGCCACAGGTTTCTCGGCGGGTTCCTCAGGTTCTTCAAAGGCCATCAGGGAATCGGTGGGTTCATCCATGTAGCCTTCTTCTTCCCGATAGGCTTCCTGCTCATCCTCAAGTGCGGGGGCTTCTTCGTTCCCGTCAGGCTGATTCGTATCTGCTTCCGTTTTCGGCTTGCGATAGGGGCTGTCTTCGGTGTCAGCGAGTGAATCCGCCTTGGGTTTCGTGTCCGCTTCCGTCGTTTCTTCTACTGCGTGCTGATAAGCGTTGCGCACATATTTCATGTGTGGCAATTCCTGCTCGCTGATACTTTCCGGTTCCGTGTTTTCCGTCCCTTCCGGAGACGTTTGTTCTTCAGGTTTCTCCATTTCCAACGTCGGTGCTTCCTGCGGCTCCTCCACAGGCGCGACGTAATCCCTGCGCTTCACACGTTCCAGATGATCCAGTGCCGCTTCGGACGCTTTCTTTTCCATCATGCGTTTACGCGTAGCGATCAACAGCACGATGATCGCACCAATCAGCAGGATGGCGCTCGCCCATAACAGGGGGTAGAAAAACGCGCGGATCAGTTTGGGCGTACTCCCGACACCAGGGTTACTGATCGGGGGATAAGTCAGTTTCGCGTATGTCGGTTCAGGCGTCGGTTCGGCGGCTGCCGTCACCACGGGTGTCGGCGTCGGGATGGAGAACGCAATCTGAATTTCATTGCTCAGGAAAGTGCTGGTCGTATTCAGCGCATCCACCGTAACGGCGGAGAACTGGTATTTCCCCGCCATACTCAGCGCCGCATCACGGGTCATAGAACGGGTTTGTCCCGCCGGAATCGAATCAAAGGTATGGATTTTTGTTTTAGCTTCGTAGATCGCAACATCGGTCGCATCCACTTCACTGTCGTTCTGTACCGTTAATGTGAAACGAACGATGCCCGGTTGCGAATAGACCTCCGTACGATCCGCTGCCGCCACCAGCGTGAGGTGCACAATCTTATTGGGGTCTACTGCGGTAACAGTCAGGGGGTCTGTATTCAGGCTGACGGTCGTACCCGTGTTATCAATCGCCGTAATGGTAAATTGATACTCCGTCGTTTTCGTCAGGGTGATCTCTTTTTCCAGTTTCAGTGTCGCCCCCGCGGCGATTTGCTGGTTGGTAAATACATCGCCCAGCGTTTTGTCATTCACACGAACGTCGGTGTAATTAACCGTTCCGCTGTTTTTCAGCTCCAGGGTCAGCTTAACGGTTCCGTTTGTGGTTACGCCCTTGGCGCTGGACGTAAGCTTGGCGGTCATAGCCGCTTCGCCATACAGAATGGCCTGTTCGTCCACCTGCTGCGTTTTCTTTTCGGTGGAATCTCCGGAGGTATACGTGATGGTCGCGCTGCTGGTGAGGTTCTTTTTCCCCATGGTGACGGGGAATTTCACCTGCGCGGTTTCCCCGGCTTTCAGTTCTTTTGCGACTGTAACGGTCTTGGAACTGATAGATTTATTCTCCTGAAGGGTGATATTTTTAAGCGACACCGTTCCGGTATTCACGATGTCGTACTGAACCGTTACCTTCTGCCCTTCGCGCGCGGTACCCGGGGTTATGGTACGTTTCACTTCGATATCGGTTTTTGCTTCGGCGGTCTCCAGCTTTCCCCGAATAGGCTGGCTCTTCACGTTCTTTTCGCCGTTATCGCCATACAGCGTATATTTTACAAAAAATACAATCTGCCCGTTATCCAGCGTACGTTGGTTCACGTCCCATTTACCGGTCCAGGTTTTTACCTCGCCGGCTTTCAGAACGACGGAACCTTTATCCCCAAAATCTGTTACCACTTCGCTGGTGGGGCTGTACAGGGTCAGGGGATCCTTCATATCCGTATCGCCGGAATTGGATACGGTAATAGTAACCGAAACTTCGCCAGGCGCGCTGAGCGAGCTGGGCGATACTTCCATTTTACATACGATGGGATCGGTGGTCTGCGCCATCGCAACCCCGCCCAGCAACAGCAGCGCGGCAAGCATCACCAGCGCGGCCAGGAGCAGTTTTCGTTTCATATTCGCTCGGGCGTTCAGGGGTACGCCCTTCCTCCCTTCGGTGGTTCAGACCGATCGCCGATTTGCCGCAGGATGGATCGCGCGGCAAGGCGTTCGGCAGGAACCTTCCGTATCGTCGCGCCTTTCAGGCTTACCCCGGCGCTGTACCGTGCAGACCGCCGGATGACAACCGAATTAAGGCTCTCTGCCTATTGTAGTTCATCCAGTTAGGCGTGTCAAGCAAAAAGGGCCGCAGCCCTGCTTTAGCGCCTCCTGATCACAACGATTTACAAATTCAACACCGTCCCGTATTCAGCCATTTTTCTGCATTTCCGCTTGCCAACCCTTCCGCGCGCGCTCCCACAGCTAGGAAAACGCCTCTCCCTATGGTATAATGGCCCCGAAAAGAGACACAATCACCGGGGGAGGTATCGCATTGTATCAGCCGCCACAGGATTTTCGCGAGGATGAATACGAGTCCGACGAAGCCGGATACGTAGTAAACGACGAGCCGGAAACGTCTTATGACGGCGGGCCCGCTTACCAGGCGCCGCCTCCCGGCGGCACGGAGTATCCCACCCGCCGAAAATTTACCATTTTTAAGCCTCGGCTCACCAAACCGAATTTTATCCTTTCAGTGCTGGTGAACGCTGTACGTATTTTGCTGATCGTTATTATCCTGGGTGGTCTGGCCATGGCGGGCGCGGTTGTCGGGATTGCAAAAGCCTATATGGAAACGGCTCCCACGCTGGATCTGGCCAAGCTGAGCGAACAGGATAAAACCAGTTTTATTTATGATTCCAACGGCAATGTGCTTACCGATTATAAAGGTACCGAAAATCGCGTCATGGTGAGCATCTCCCAGATGCCAGTGAACTTGCAGCATGCGTTTGTCGCCGTGGAAGACGCGCGTTTTTATACTCATAACGGCATTGACCTGAAGCGTATTGTTGGTTCTTTTGTTAAAAATATGGTTTCCAACACCAACGAAGGCGGCTCCACCATCACCCAGCAACTGATCAAGAATACCGTGCTGAGCAGCGAATTGAGTTATAAACGAAAAATCCAGGAAGCCTATCTTGCGATGCAGCTGGAAACCATGTATACGAAGGATCAAATTCTGGAGTGTTATTTAAACACCATCTATTTAGGCGAAAACTACTACGGTGTCGAGGTAGCCGCGGAAGGGTATTACGGCAAGGATCTCTCCCAACTTTCGCTGAGGGAGTGCGCAATGCTGGCCGGGCTTACCAATAACCCCTATTACTATAATCCCCGTCGGAATTTTTACGTGCGTCAGTCCGATACCACGGACTACAAGAAGCTGACGAACGACCGCACTGATTACGTGCTGAAATGCATGTACGAAAGCGAGTTTATCACCTATCAGGAGTATCAGGACGCGCTGAACACGGGAACCGCGAACGTATTGCAGACCTCAACCACCGAGGGGGAAGGTATGTACCCCTACGCACATTATGTGGAATACGCCGTGAAGGAAGTCGTGAGCGATTTCCTGAAACTGAACGGGCTGGAGGACACAAGCGAAAACCGCAACAAGATGGAAAATGAACTGCGTACCGGCGGCTACCACGTAACCCTCGCAATCGATACCGATATTCAGACCATCGTGGAAGACACGCTGGAGGGCTGGACCAAGTATCCCGCCCTGCGCGATCCCAGCGATAAGGTATACCGTGCAAAAAACAGCGACGGAAGTTACACGGAAATCGCGGAACCCCAAGCCGCGGCCGTTGTGCTGGATTACCGTACCGGTGAACTGAAAGCGATCGTGGGCGGCCGCACGAAACCCACACAGCGAAAGACCCTGAACAGGGCCACCGATATGAAGATGCCTGTCGGTTCAGCCATCAAGCCCATTTCCGTATACGCCCCGGCGATCGAGCTGGGCGCCTCGCCCGCAAGCATCGTTTACAACATGCCGCTGCCCATCAGCGGCTGGACGGACGATAAAGGGAAGGACACCTGGCCCAAAAACTACGGGGGCGGCGGTTACACCGGCCCAACGACGCTTCGCAAGGCGATGATGAACAGCCAGAACGTAAGTGCCGCCTATACGCTGATGAACTATGTCGGTACCGACCGTTCCCTGGATTTTCTGCTGAAAGAAGGGGTCGCAAGGGACAATATCAACGCCACCCCCTTCGGGTTGGCGTTGGGTTCCAGCGGCATTACGCCCGTACAGATGGCGGTCGCTTACGGGGTGCTTGGCAACGGAGGCGTCTATCAGGAGCCGATTTCCGTGCTGGGCATCTCGGACAGCAACGGAAACGTTGTGTGGGACAGCCACCAGAAGCAGGAGCGTCGGCAGGTGTTCCGGGCTTCCACAGCGTGGCTTGTGGTGGATATGATGAAGGACGTGGTCAGTGGAGGCACCGCTACCAAGGCGAAAATTAAGGGCCAGACCGTCGCTGGAAAAACCGGTACCAACAGCGATCAGCGCGGCATTTTCTTCTGCGGCATGACCGGTTGGTACTGCTCCTCGCTGTGGATAGGCCACGATAACTACAAACCGCTTTCTTCCAAAGCGTCCGGCGGTAACAGTGCCACGCTGCTCTGGCAAAGTTATATGGCCGCGATCCATAAGGCAAAAAATCTGGACGACAAGAATATACTGGACGGCGATCCTGAAAGCTATGGGCTCACCAAGGTGACTACCTGCGCGGTCAGCGGCCAGCTGGCGACCGACGCCTGCCGCAACGACGCTATGGGTTATGGCGTCGTGACGGATTACTGGTATACTCCCACCGTACCGACCGTGCAGTGCCAGATGCATCGCGAAATGGCTGTTTGTACCGAAAGCAACATGATCGCCACCCCCTATTGCCCTTCCACAGTCATGAAAGGCGTGGTCGTCATCCCGGAAGGTCATCCCCTGTATAAGTTTGTCAACGATCCCACCTACGCGGATGTGCTTACGGAATACTTCGGTTCTTCGTCCTCCATCTGCCCGCTGCATCAGACAGAGTCCAGCGTGAGCACGGACGGAAGTGATCCATTCGTTCAGAATACACTGATTCCTGACGCGCGAACGTTAATCCAGAGCGCGCAGGGCGTTCTGAACGGGATGGACAGCAACAGCGCAACTTACCAGAACATTATATCGGCCATCTCTTATCTGCAAAGTTTGGTGGACAACGGCAACCCCAGCAGCGCGGATATTGCTGCCGCAATGAGCCAGCTTACACAGGCGATGGCCGCGACCTATTAACACGCCAATCCCTGCGGAGCGGCATCCCCCTTAACCATAAAACGCCCGGAAGAGAAAGTCGGCTTCTCTTCCGGGCGTTTCTGCAATTTAACTAGTTTTCTTAGCGGATGTTTAACGCCGTCAGACTTCTCGGCAGGTTGATCAGAACCGGCCGCAAGGCCTCCAAATCCAGCTGCCGCTCCAGCACGATCGGCACTGCCCAGCCTAACGTAGCTGCGTCCGCAGCAGCCAGAAAGCCCCCCCGCAGGCGAAGGGATGCGACGGATAGGAATACGCGAACCTGCCGGAGTGTGTTTTCCGCAGGCTGAATTCCCTGTTTTTCGAGCAGCTTGGACATCTCGTCCACCCATGCCTCACCGGCCGGCGGCAGTGGAGCCGCCTGTTCGCGGAAAGCGCGTAGGGCTTCCAGCGAAACGGGAGCAGCGGATTCACTCTCCCTCGGCAGGCCGGTGATCGCCCGGTAGGGCGGAGCCTGAAGCACCGGCATTCCCAGCGGAGGAACGGTCTGTGCGTCCAGCACGCGGATCGTTTTATGTCCGAAAATCACTGCGGCAGGGCGGCCAATCGGCCCAACCTCCACAGTAGGCGTACGCAGATGGTTCTCCGGCAGCAGACTGGCCACCGACAGGCGGGTGTTACCGGCTGTAAAAGCCGTTACACTGATAAGGCCCAGCGCTTCCAGCATGGCCCGAGCACAGAGCGCCGCCAGTGAAACGGTTTCGGCGCGGATGCAAAACTCATCCTGCACAGCAAAATAGGTCAGCAGCTCTACCGCGTCATCTTCTGTGGGGGTAAATCCCTGTCTGTTCATCGCGGTTCGTACGGCGGCAATCAGTTCTTCCGGCTGGCGTTTCGTACCGATCCGTGGTGCCAGTGTCAGGGTATCACCGCTTGCCACGCACAGCTGTCCACCCTGCTGAGCCAGCGTCTCCAACGTATACCGGCTTGCCTGATCGCTCAGCACGGTTAGCAGAGCAGTCAGTTTTTCCATCTCGGCACGCAAAACACGTTCGCGTTCTTCAAGCTGCGCTAATTCGTCCCGCTTCTTCTGGCTCATGCTGGCGCGCAGAGCATCCTTTGCTTCCTTCTCATCTTTCTTCAAGGCGTCCAGCTGCATCAGCAGTTTCAGTCGTTCCGCTTCAATCTCCGCCAGCTGATCCTGCGCCGCTTCCACAGCGCGCAGTTCACGGCCGCTTAAGCGCAGCCTTTTCACAAACGCCTGCGTGAATATCTCGTTGTCGCAAAGCGCATCCAGCGCCTGCCTGCGTGTGTCCGGCTCACTCCACACAGCGTCCAGCGCCTGGTTCAGAGCCTCAATTGGATTCTCCCGGTATACAAAGTCGCTCTGATAAGCGCCCGGCTGGCGGGAAGCGGCACGCATCTGTCGCTCCACCACATCCTGCACGGTCGCACCGGAAAACACAGGCGCGGGGATTCTCACACCAGTCTTCACAAGCGGCGTTCCGCTGTACCGGGGCGTATCGTCGGCTTCGTCGTCTGCGGCAGGCGTTGTGTCGGCGGCATGCGCCAGCAGATTCGCCTCCGGGGAAATCGGCTGATCCAGCTTCGACAACTGATCTTCAAAAGATATATCGTTATCCAGAATATCCAGCCTCGTCCCGATCGGTAAGGAAGTTTCTGCTTCCATTATCCCAGCAGCATCAGTAAAACCCGGTTCTTCTGAGATCGCTATGGCTGGCGGATCAACGGGTGTATCGGCAGCATTTTCTCTGGTCGGAAGCTGTGGAAGTATCACCGGCGCAGCGGGCTGTGCCTGTATCGCGCGAACGGGCATAGAAATATACGTGACACTTGCACTTTGATGCAAAGGCTCCTGCGCAGAGACGGAAACAGAAGGTCTCTCCGCCTCTGTTGTCGGTGTTTGTTCGCCATCATCCGTCCGGATGTTCTCTCCTCCGGGTTTGCCACGGCGCAACGTGCCCCGGCGCTGCCGCCAGTTCACCGTCTGTTCCGGATCCCAGTAATACGTATGCTGCGAAGCATCCGGCATCTCCACACAATGCAGCAGGTAGCTGTCGTTACCGTATGGGCGCAACACAGACCAGTCCGCGGGGGCAGTACGATCCAGCGGACCATACAGCACTTTGCCGCGGCGCAGCATTACACGCGGAGAAAGCGCGGACGAATAATCCGCCCCTTCGTCGAATACCTCAAAAACCCCTTCATCGGAGAACTCGCTGATCACATCAGAATAAATGGCAAACTGATTACACTCCCCCTGTCCGGGATCGTAGTTGCGGTTTTGCCGCACCTTTGCCAATTCTTTCCCATCACTGATCAGTTGAATTGCGCACAGATTGCCCATCGCGCGCATCCGTTCCTTAAAAGTGCTCTGTTCCCTTTTATCCGGTACGATCCGCAAACTGCCATGATCCGGGAATTCCGTCTTCTGGGAGCGAAAAACCACGCCTTCCCGCGTGCACAGGGGTACGACTCTAAAAATCACGCGTTGCTGGTTATCTTCTTCCAGATAACAGAGCGTGACCGTTCCATTGAGTTGTTTCATAGCCAGCGCAAAAACCTCCAAAACATTCTGTATTATCACCAGGCGATATAAAAACGATCGCATCAAATTCAAGAATTAGTTTAACCATCATAAACGTTTTCGTCAATAGTAAAACCTCCCGAAAATGAAATTCTTTCCTTTTTTACTTCTCCGAGTCTCCCTTTCCGGTCGTAGCAACTGTAAATATGTTGCATTCCCGTATTGACTTCTTAATATTTTTGTAATACATTAATTGCAGCGATTGGATCGAATCGCCTTTGTCGAGGAGGTGCCACGATGGCAAGTTTACGATTCCGTTTGAAATCAGGACAGCATTTATGGCGCAGGCTGACAGTGCTTGCACTATGTGCGGTAATATTAACCGGCATTCCCGCGTACCGAACCGCTTGGGCGGAAACAGAAGGCACGCTTACCGCGAAAGTGGTTCTGCGTAAAGCTGCCTCAAAAGATTCCAAGGCTGTGCAAACGCTTCCTGAAGGCGACACCGTAACCGTGCTGGATTCGTCCGGCGACTGGTATAAGATTCGTTATGGAAAGTATTCCGGTTACGTTATGAAGAGCTATGTGCAGGTTTCAAAGCAATCCGTCGCAGCGAATGCCGACGCGATCGCGAAGCTCGGCGACGCGCCCGGCCCCCTGCGCGCAGGGGACGAGGGCAACGATGTAACCAAGCTGCAGAAAGCCCTGAAGATACTGGGCTTTTACACACAGGGAGCAGACGGAAAGTACGGCAACGGCACGCAAACCGCCGTGGCGCTCTATCAGCAATCCGCTAACCTTACGCCGGACGGGGTGGCCGGCCAGGCGACCATCAAATCCATATTTGGTTCCTGTGCCAAAACCGCCGATCTTACCGTATCCGCTTCCAGCGCGACCACCACAACGACCACATCGGATACTTCTTCCGGTGAGGATGGCTCCGCCTCGGATACAGTCGCCGGGTCCGATGCGGCCAACACAGTCGCCAGCATTGAAGACATTGGCACCGCGCCGAGCGCCTGCAAGGAAGGCTCCAGCGGGGATAACGTGGTAAAGATTCAACAGGCGCTGGAATTGCTGGGGTATTACAACGGCAATATCGATGGGGATTACGGTACGCAGACGGTAGAGGCGGTCAAACGTTTCCAGACAAAACGGGGTATGAACGCGGACGGTATCGCAGGCGCATCCACTATCCGCGTGATGTTCAACACCGGTTCCAGTTCGTCCAAAACCAGCACGTCTTCCTCCAAGAGCTCCTATAAAACAGAGGTGCTGGACTGGTTCGCGGATGATGTAAGCTCACTGATTCCCAAAAAAGCAATCGTCACCATCAAGGACGTACGTACCGGAAAAACCTTTAAAGGCAAACGCTGGAGCGGCGTGAACCACATGGACACCGAACCGCTCACCGCCGAAGATACCGCGATCATGAAGAGCATTTACGGCGGTTCGTGGAGCTGGAACCGCCGCCCAATCCTGATTCTGTACAAGAATCACGTCTATGCCGCGTCGATGAACGGCATGCCCCACGGCACCACAACCATCAGCAACAACAACTTTGACGGCCATTTCTGCATCCACTTCAAGAACAGTCGCACGCATGGCACAAACAAAGTGGATGCCGCCCACCAGAAGGCCGTTGCCATCGCCGCCAAGGCAAGCTGGTAAACCTGAAGCCACGGGAACAACCGGCCGGAACGGGAAACCGAACCGGTCGGTTGTCTGCGTGTTCAAATTCACACCGCGAATACCAATTTTCAGGGTCTGGCTTCGTCCTTTTGCTTTTCCCGCAGGATAAAACGCAGCGGTGTTCCCGCAAACTCGAAGCACTTCCGGAAATGGTTCTCCAGATAGCGTTCGTAGGCGAAATGCATCAGGTCCTGATCGTTTACGAAGAACACGAACGTTGGCGGGCAGGCCGCCTGCTGGGTCGCATAGTAAATTTTCAGCTTGCGCCCGTTTTGCATGGGCGGCTGCAGACTTGCCTGTGCATCCGCCAGCGCCTCGTTGATCACGCCGGTCGGGATGCGGCGGCGGTAGTTCTCGAAAACTTCCTTTACTTTGCCCAGCACCGTATTGGCCCGCTGTCCGGTCAGCGCGGACAGGAAAATGATCGGCGCATAGGCCATAAACTTGAGATCGCTGACTATCTTTTTGCGCATCTCCTCCATCGTGTTCGTATCTTTCTCAATAGCGTCCCATTTGTTTACGGCAACGACGACCGCCTTGCCGGAATCCAGGATCAATCCGGCAATCTTCGTATCCTGCTCGGTCACCCCTGTCTGCGCGTCAATCATCAGGATGGCGACATCGCAGCGGTCAATCGCTGCGATGGAACGCAGAACGCTGTATTTTTCGAGGCTCTCCTCCTCTACCGCCCTTTTCTTGCGCATCCCGGCCGTATCAATGATGTTAAACTGTGTGCCGTCGGAATCGGTAAACAGCGTGTCAATCGCGTCCCGCGTGGTGCCGGGAATATCGCTGACCATTACGCGTTCCTGCGCCAGAAGCCGGTTGCACAATGAGCTTTTCCCCACGTTCGGCCTGCCGACAACCGCCAGTTGGATCACATGATCCGCTTCCTCACCCTCGTCAGGCTTCGCGGGAGGCAGCAGGTGTACGATCGCGTCCAGCAAATCGCCCAGCCCCAGCATGTTGGTGCTGGAGATGGCGATTGGATCGCCAAGCCCCAGATTGTAGTATTCATAGAGGTTCGCTTCGTCTTTGCGGCCGTCAATCTTATTAATCACCAGTAAAACCGGTTTATGGGTTCTACGCAGATAATTGGCTACTTCTTCGTCTTCAGTCGTCAGCCCAGTGCGCCCATCGCAGAAAAAGCAGATCACATCCGCCGTATCCATGGCAATCTGTGCCTGTCTGCGCATCTGCGCCAGAAACACATCGTCGCTGCGCATGTCAATACCGCCGGTGTCAATCAGCGTGAAGCGCCGTCCCGTCCACTCCACATCGGCATAAATACGATCGCGCGTCACACCGGGCACATCTTCCACAATCGAGATACGCCTGCCCGCGATTTTATTAAAGAAAGTCGATTTCCCTACATTGGGACGGCCCACAATGGCTACCAGCGGTCTTGCCATATCCATTCTCCTTACGTTATTCGTCCGTCGGCGCGCGGCCCCGCAGCGCCTGATACAGGTCATACCCGTCGCCCACCAGCCGCACAGGCACCGGCAGGCGGTGCTTAAATTCCTCAAACGGCATGTCGTCCAGGAACAGGTCGCGTTCATGTCGCAACATATTGCAGCTCATCAGCAGTTCATCCGCCCCGGCCAGCTTCTCCGGCGTCAGCTGATCCAGCGTATCCCCGCCGGTCAGCAGACCGGTTACGGTAATGGTTTCGCCGAAAAAACGGTTCACGATCGTTATCACGCGCACCTGTGTGCCCGCCGGGGCGAAGCGTTCCGCAAAGCGAATCATATGGGGTGCGGCGCTTACCCCGGTGATCATCACAAGGGTTCGCGGGGTTGAAGGTGTCGTTTCGTTCTCCTGTTCGTCCGCCTCCGCCTCCAGCAACTCCTGCTCCATTTTGGCCAGCATTCCGACGCCGTTTTCAATCTGCGGAAACCCCTCGTACCAATCCGCAGGCGGCACCGGGTCGCCGCTCAGGCAATAAAACTCATCGCTGGGAAAAACAAAGGTAGTACCCAGCTTTTCCCGGCACTCCGCCTGAAACGGGGCCAGCGAACGCAGGAACGCCTTCGCGCTGTTCCGGTTAAACAGGGTAAGTTTGTCCAGCCCTTCGCGGAAGCGGGTCAGGCCTACCGGCACAATCGCGACTGTCTTCGCGGCGGGCGCCAGATCCCGCAGATCATGTAATGTACGCAGCAGTTCTTCCCCATCGTTGTATCCCGGGCAGCATACAATCTGGCAGTGAAACTGGATTCCCGCATCCGCCAGCCGTTTTAACCGCGCCAGTATATCCCCCGCGAAACGATTGTTCATCATCCGGCAGCGCAGTTCCGGGTTGGTCGTATGAACGCTGACGTACAAAGGCGACGCATGTCTTCGCAGAATCCGCTGAAATTCGGCTTCGTCCACGTTGGTCAGGGTCACGAAGTTACCCATCATCAGAGAAAAGCGCCAATCATCGTCCTTGATATACAAAGGCTCGCGCATTCCCGGGGGCATCTGGTCAATAAAGCAGAATTTGCATTTGTTACGGCAACTGCGGGGTTTCAGCGTCATGCTCTCGCCGAAATGCAAACCCAGAGGCTCCCAGTCCTCCTTGCGGATCAGCAGAGTCTCTTTCCGGCCCTCCGCCCGTTCCAGTTCCAGTACCAGATCCTGCTTTGTCAGCAAAGCCTGATAGTCGATCTCATCCAGTATTTCTTCGCCGTTCATGGTAAGCAGCGTGTCTCCCGCGAGAATGCCGTATTTCTCGGCTACGGAGCCGCTTTCCACTCCGGTGATCCGATGTTTCATCCCTGTTCCCTCCGTACCGCCGCAAGCGGTGCGGCATCTTCTATTATCCTTCCATCAGGCCCGGAAGTCAAGCGCCGCCGGACATCACCGCGAAACGAAGAATATATCGCGACGCAGGCAGCGTAACAAAATCTGTCGATCCCTGTACGCCTGTTGACCCCCTGTGCTATAATAGAGCGTCCTGGAGCTGCCACAGAAGGAGGAGTCCAATGGAAACAACCGTTTCGCAGGCACGTTTAATACTGGCTTCCGGCTCGCCGCGAAGGCGTGAGCTTTTAACATATTTTGGACTTCCTTTTGCGGTTATTCCTTCTGACGCAGAGGAAAACGCGCAGGGTTCGGGTTTAGAGCGCGTAGCGGCACTGGCCAGATTGAAAGGGACAGAGGTTGCCCACAGATACCCGGCGTTGCCCATTCTTTCCGCGGACACGCTGGTCTGCGTGGACGATCTGGTGCTTGGCAAGCCAGCCGACACAGAGGACGCCGTTAAGATGCTCCGTCTTTTATCCGGCCGTTGGCATTCCGTATACACCGGGATATGCCTGCGCACCCCTGACGGGCAGCTGCGCGAAAGAGTGGATACTACGCGCGTAAAATTCCGTACGCTTCACGCGGCGGAGATCAGCCGATATGTAGAAACCGGCGAACCGATGGACAAGGCGGGCGCGTACGCCATGCAGGAAATCGGCGGTCTTTTTGTGGAGCGGATTGATGGCAGCCCCACCAATGTGATCGGCCTTCCACTGGCCGTGGTAGCGTCGCTTTTACAGGCAGCCGGGCTTTATCCGGGAGATGAGATTCTTCGGTAAACAGGTTTCATCAGGCCACTACTGATCATCAGGGAACGGATGTGTGATAGATGGGTTTCGCAGCGCATGATCTGGGCATTGATTTAGGCACCAGCAATACGCTTGTCTATGTAGGCGGAAAGAATATCGTAGTCAACGAGCCAACCATTGTGGTGGTGGAAAGCACCAACGAACGCCGCGTACGTGCCGTGGGTGACGACGCGAAAATTATGCTGGGCCGCACCACGGAAGGCGTAATGGCGATACGCCCCATGCGGGAAGGCGTGATTACCGATTTTGATATGACCCGCATCCTTTTGCAGTACTTCACGCGAAAGGCCATCGGGTCCAGCTACCTGCTCAAACCCCGGCTGTTCCTCACCTATCCCTGTTCCATCTCCAGCATCGAGCAGCGCGCTGTTATGGAAGCCGCCAAATGCGCGGGCGGGCGTAAGATTTTTCTCGTGGAGAAGCCGTTCGCGTCAGCCCTGGGCAGCGGTTTGCCCGTGTTTGAGCCGAATGGCTGTATGATCGTGGATATCGGCGGCGGCACCACGGATGTATCCGTGATCTCGCTGGGCGGCGTAGTGTTAAGCCACTCCATCCGCGTGGGCGGGGTCAAAATGGACGAGGCGATTATCAACTTTATCAAGCGGGAGTTTAATATCCTGATTGGGGATCGCACCGCCGAAGAGGTAAAGCTGGATCTTGGCGCGGCGCTGCCGATCCGGGAAGAGCGGCGTGCGCGTATCCGCGGCCGCGATATGGTCACCAACCTGCCGCAGACCACCGAAATCACCTCCACGCAGATTTATCAGGCCATTCACGAGCCATGTCTGGCTATCCTCAGCGCCATTAAGTGGGTCTTGGAGCGCACTCCGCCGGAACTGGCCGCGGACGTGATGCACAACGGCATCTACATCACCGGTGGCGGCGCGCTTTTATACGGAATGGACCAGATGATCGCAAGTGAACTGGGCATCCCGGTTCTGTTGGCTAAGGAACCCATGGACTGCGCCGCACTTGGGCTGGGTAATATCATCGAAAATTTTGATTTGCTCCAGCATCTGGGGCGAGTCAGCTTTCTGAAACAAAGTTAACTCACTCTCCGTCGAAGCGCGACAGCGCCAGGCATTCAACCCAAACCCTGCAGTTAACCGGAGGATAACGAATGAATCCAAAGGAACCCAAACCCGAACGTAAGAAACAAAGCGAAGGCGGAGACAAACACGTTTTCCGCAGAGTCGTTATGATTCTCGCCATTCTGGCAGTGCTGGGCATGGCCGGGACGCATATCCTTTTTCTGGTTACCGGAACCTCTGTTTTCAGTATCCCCGAAAATCTGGCAGCCCGCGTGATCACGCCGATCCAAACCGGATTTTCCAGCGTTGTGGAAACCGTTGTCGATTACCTCTACCAATGGAAGTTGCGCGCGAATCTGGAGCTTGCCTATAACCAGCTGAAAGATGAAAACGAGCGTCTCGTCTACCAGGCGATGCTGGCAGACCAGTTGCAGTATAAACTTTCCGTGTATGAAAACATGTACGACGAGATTTCCGTGAACGAAAGTATGAATCCGTTGGTCGCTACGGTCATTGATCACGATCAGGGTAATTATTTTTCCGCGTTCACCATCAATAAAGGCTCCAACGACGGTGTGGAAGACTATATGGCCGTCACCACGGAGGGCGCGCTGATCGGTTATACCTACAACGTAACGGCCACTAAATCCAGCGTGCGCACCATCATCGACAGCCAGGCCAGCATCGCCGCGCTGATCTCCTCCACGCGCGATCAGGGCACGGTACGCGGCACGCTGGGCGTGGATGGTACCGCCATGTGCCGCATGTATTACCTGCCGGATGATCATCTGCCCCGCCCGGGTGATACGGTCGTCACCTCCGGCGTCGGCATGTCCTTCCCCAAAGGGATTCCCATCGGCACCGTGCGCGAAAGCACGCGCGGCATGGAAAGCAACAAGAGTTATATCGTTGTGGAGCCAACGGCGGACTTTGAGCATATCGAGTATGTTCTGGTGCTGCGCTACCAGCCGCAAGCCGGCGCTGTGGAAGCGCGCGCCAGCAGCAGCGATTCGCTTACCTTTACCCCACTGGATACCGAGTTGCCCGTGCCCACCATCCAGATCGGTTCCGATTTCTATCAGCTGGCTCCTACGCCGGTTCCGTCCGTCACACCGAGTTCTTCGCCGTTAAGCGGGGGCGATCTTACTACTCCTTTGCCTTCCACAACCGTTCCGGATGGTGCTTCCGCAACCCCATCGTCCGGCGAATATGAGTATCAGGTCCCCAGTGACATGGCGTCGGACAATACCTACGGCTTTACACTCGCGCCTACCGCTTCCCCCACACCCACCCCGCCTCCGTTGGACGTATCTGTGGAGGAGGATCAGTAGTGGTTAAAAAGGGGTTAAAATTCGCGTTTCTTACCCTGTTGTGCTATCTCCTGCAATCCACTCTGTCCCAGTATCTTTCCCTGTGGGACGTAGCGCCTAACATCGCGCTGGCGATCATCGCGGTCGTCAGCGTGGCGATGGGACGCAAGTACACGTTTGTCATGTCGGTTACGGTGGGTTATTTACTGGAACTGATGCTGCCAACCCTTCCGTACATCAACGTGATTCTGTATCCCGTTTGCGCCATGCTTGGTTCTCTGGCTTTTTCGGATAAAAGCGAACTGAAGCTGGAGGAAGCCAGAACGCTGGGGAGAAGAGCAGGCAACCTTCCTCCCCACCTTCGCACCATTCTTTGCGCGCTATTAAGCGTATCGGTGTTTGAATCCGTCAACCTGATGTACGTGTATTTAAGCGGGATTCAACTGGATAACGGCCATTGGTCGCGGGCTGTTATCTCCGTAGTTTACACCACAGCGCTTGCGGGCGCTCTTCAGTTTCCCATCCGCTGGTGGTTGGGCGTTTATAAACTGAAGAAAGCTCGCTGAGTAAATACGCCGGTTTGCGTTGCCGTTCCTCCCGCATTTTTCGCGGTAAACGGCAATGCGGAAAGGAGCAACCATGCTCTCCTCCCCGAATCGCAGGCTGGATCGAAGGGGTTACAACCTTCAGGCCCGGTATGCCTTTTTCCTGATGATTATTATCGTGATGTTCCTCTATCTGGTTTGGGGGCTGATTAACCTTCAGCTGAAGTCCGGTGATGATTATTCCAAGAGCGCCGAAGACCGCCGCACCACTAAAATCACCCTGCGCGGCAGCCGCGGTATGATCACCGACGCGGACGCGGTCATCCTTGCCAAGAGCGAGAAAATATACAACGTCACCTTCTACCGGGACGCGTCGCAGAATTCAAAAGATACTTATAAATCACTCACCCAGTCCATCTCGGACGCAATCGACATCATCGAAGGAAACGGCAGTCAATTATCGGTCAAGTTTGTCATTGAAAAGGATCCGGCGACAGATCAGTGGAAATTCAACTTCGGTTCGGGCGTAACCGAAGCGGTTCTTCAGACACGCGAGAGCCAATGGCGGAATAACAACTACTTCTCCACGACAAAGATACCGGACGCCAACGCGGCCATCGCCGCGCTGAAAGCTCGTTATCAGATACCCGCCTCCATGAGTGAAACTCGCATGTTGCAGGTCATGGCCGTCTACTCCGAAATGCAGATGAACCTGTTTAACTCGCAGCCGATCGTCATCGCGAAGGATGTTCCCTACGAAACCGTAATCGAAATCGAGACCCGATCCATGACCCTGCCCGGCATGGAAGTATCCGTCGGCACCAAGCGCGTATATCCTCGCAGCACACTGGCCGCGCAGGTGATCGGCTACATCGGCGCCATCCCCTCGCAATCCAAATGGGAAGAGCTGAAACCGAAAGGATATAAATACAGCGACGACATCGGTCTGGACGGCATTGAAGCCTCCATGGAGGATTGGCTGACCGAAGACAGCGACGCCCGGCAGGGTTATAAAACCGTTGAGCGCAACAGCGTCGGTAAAATCACCCGCGAGCTGAACTATGTGGAACCTCAGGACGGCAGCAACGTAAAACTGACCATCTATGCCAGTTATCAGCAGCAGGCGGAACGCGCGCTGGCAAAGAACGTGGCCTCCACTCGCGATGCGCAGGAGGCCAAACTGATGGACAATACCTGGCTGGAGGCCAACAAGGCCGATATCCAGAGTCGTAACTGGGTCAAATATCCCCTGTCACTGGCTGACCGCGCCGCCATGATGGTAATTGACATGCAGGGCCGCGTGCTTGCCATGGCCAACTATCCCACCTATGACCTGAACGCGCTGGTGGCAGGCGGCGACGAGAGCAAGGAAATACTGACCGACGACCGAAATCTGCTGATGAATTATACGATTCAGGCACGCGGTACTCCTGGCTCCATTTTTAAAATGGTTTCCGCTCTGGGTTCCATGATGGAGGGCGAACTGCTGCCCAACGAAATTATCAGCGACGCGGGGTATTTTACACTGTATACCTCCGACCTCTCCACCGCGCCGCGCTGCTGGATCAGCGAATCGCAGCGTTACAAGCACCAGAATCAGACCATCGTGCAGGGCCTCTCTAACAGCTGCAACTATTTCTTCTACACGCTTGGCGCCCGACTGGGTGAAACAAGGCTGTACCAGTACGCGTCCGAGTTTGGCCTCACCAGTAAAACAGGGGTGGACCTGCCCGGTGAGCAACGCAGCATCGTGGGTTGCCAAACCAGTCTGTACGACCCCGACAAGGCCATGGACGAAGCCTCTCAGGATACCGCCGTACCCATTATCGTGTTCAACTCCATTAAGAAGCACCTGAAAAATCAGGGCGCCATCCGTAACATCACCTACGACGACGAACACCTGAACCGCTGTATCAAGCGCCTGATGGATATGGCCGTCAACACCGCGCAGACGGACTGGGTTGTCAGCATGCGCCCCATCCTGATGGAAGAATTGAACATGACCCGCGAGATGGTTTATCTGCAAGCGGTCATCGGGGACCTGTATAATTACCTGAACGATATCAAGTGGGGCGGTGCGCAGACCATTCAGGTAGCCATCGGGCAGTCCATCACCACTGTCACACCCGCGGCCGTGGCCCGATATGCGGCCACTCTCGGTAATGGCGGTAACGTTTATAACCTGATGATCGTGGACAGCATTACCTCTCCGGAAGGCGATATTTTAAGCCAGCGAACGCCGACCATTATGAATACCTTCGAAGGTGCGGATCAGTACCTGCCGTTGATCCTGGAAGGTATGAAAGGCGTAGTAGACGTGGAAAGCGGTACCGCCGCCAAGTACTTCCGTGGATGGAAGTACCGCAACGACGTCTGCGCAAAAACAGGAACGGCAGAAGTTACCACCATTGATCTGGAGAACAACGCGTGGTTCATTATGCTGGCCCCGTATGATAAACCCGAGATTGCCGTAGTCGTGTTTATTCCCAGCGGGCACAGCGGCGGCGAGGCCAGCCTGGCCGCGCGTGAGTTTGTGGGCTGGTATATGGATCAGAAAACGCTGCGCACAGACAATGGTATATTCCCCGGCGGAAATATGCTGGCGCCATGATTCTCCGAGATGTCCATAAAAACATCCGCACGATGGGAGGAAGCGCGTATGAGCCAGTCCTGGATGATTGCTTCGGGAAAAGGCGGGGTCGGTAAGTCCACCGTCGCGGCTGCGCTGTCCGTAGCCCTTGCACAGCGGCAGTTACCCACCGTTACCGTCGATATGGATATTGGCCTTCGCAGTCTGGACATGCTTCTTGGCCTGCACAACCAGATTGTATATGATGTGATCGACGTCGCGCATAAGGATTGCAAACTGAAATACGCGCTGGTTCAATATCCCAAAGCACCCGCTCTCTCGCTTTTACCCGCCTCGCAGTTGGGCACCATGGACGATCTGACAGCCGGTCGGATGGAACGGGTGATTCGGAAACTCAAGAACCGTTTTGCCTATGTGATCATGGATGCGCCCGCCGGACTCCCCCACGGGCTGGAGTTGTTGACGGACAATACGGACTTCTCGTTATTGGTCGCCACGCCGGACGATGTTTCCATCCGCGATGCGGAACGGGTGATCGCCCTGTTGGACACCGCCCATAAGCCCAAACCGATGCTGGTGGTGAATCGCGTAGTGCCGGAACTGGTAGACAGCGGAGATATGTACAGCCCGCAGGTAGTTGCCAACACGCTGGATGTTCCGTTGTTGGGCTATGTGCCGGAAGATCAGGCTGTGCTCCGGGCCCTGTCACGGCATCAGTCCGTAATGGAGGAAGAGTGTCCTGCAAAAGAAGCGCTTGAGCGGATCAGTCGACGTTTTCTGGGCGAATACGTACCGATGCCCGCGTTAAAACACAAACGCCATTTCTGGTTTTTCAGAAAATAAGGGCTCTCCGTTTATTTTTCAGGCGGATATGGCTCTCGGAAAAGAAGGTGGGATGCTTATGATGATTAACGAGTCCCGGCGGTCCCGGGCACATTTTGACTATATTTTAACCGCTCTGGTCTACGTTCTGGCTGCGTTTGGCGTTCTGTGCGTTTCCATCGCTACGTTTTCCACCAAGTCCAAGATCGAGGATACCCTGCTTAACTACATTGTCGCCTCCCACTACGGGCTGCGTCAGGCGATCTTTTTTCTGATCTCGCCGATCGTCGTCGGCGTCGTCAGTTTTTTCCCGCACGAGTTTCTACGCCGGCGCGCCCAATGGTTTTACCTGTTGGCCTGCGGCATGCTGCTGGTCGCGCTTGTAGCCAGCCAGGCATCGGGTGTAAAGGCGTGGATTGATATTTTATGGGGCTACACGCTGCAGCCTTCCGAGTTTGTCAAACTCGCCTGCATTATTGTCGCTGCCAAATACATGGAGAAGAACACCGACCCCTTTGGCACCTGGAAAGGCGCGCTACGTTTGATCGCGATGATGGTGGTGCCGTGGGTACTTACGCTCGCCGCCGGTGAAATGGGCTCCGTGCTGGTTATGATCTTTGTATTCGGCGTTATGCTTTACTTCGGCGGCGTACGCCTCCGGGTCATGGGTGGCATCATCGCGGCTGGAGTCGTTGGGCTTGCTGTTCTCTACGCGGTTACGGTTTCGGCAGGTATCGATAATTACCGCATCACACGTATTCTGTCCTTCATTAACCCCAGCCTGGCAGATTCTGCCTCAACCTATCAGGTAAACAACGCAAAGATGGCCATAGGCTCCGGCGGCCTTAACGGCATCGGCATGTTCGTACAGGGCAGTTTCAGCCAGCTGGATTACGTGCCTGAGGACTGGACGGATTTCATCTTCTCCACGATTGGCGAAACTTTCGGCTTTACGGGCAGCATGTTCGTCGTTGGCATGTATCTCCTGATTGTACTCAGGCTGATGTATCTCGCCCGCTATACCACCGACCGCTTCGGCCAGATGGTAATTATCGGCGTTATGGCCATGATGCTGTTCCACGTATTTGAGAATGTGGGCATGAACACCGGTCTGGCGCCGGTTGCCGGTATTCCTCTTCCGTTTTTAAGCTATGGCGGCAGCAACCTGATCACCAACATGGCGGGAATTGGGCTTGTGCTAAACGTAGTTCGCAACCGCAGCGTAACCGTCGGGGAGCTGCCAACTCCTCAGACCCGCACTTCGGGTAAGTATTTCCGGTAAGACCCTTCCAGTACGACACGGCAGGAATCCTGCATAACATCGCCCTCCTCCGGTAAACCGGAGGAGGGCGATGTTGCTTTGTGTGCAGAACACAATTTATTCTTCGCTGATCGATGTAAAATAGGTGATAACATATCCGGTCAGTCCGTTATAAAGAACCTTTACCCAATCCGGGCCGGGGGTGAGTACAACCGCCGAGCTTCTGTTGGGCATCTGCGCCAGCACCGAAGCGGTCATTGTGGGTGCACTGCGCAGATTCACATAAGAACCCTGTGGATGGGTGATCACCAGCGTTGGCGTTGCGGGCAGATTACTTAGCGACAGGTAACGGGTCATAACATAGCCGGTAGCGGCGATGGACGGGGAATAAACACGGCACCACTCCACTCCCTGCTGCAATACCCTGACCTGAACACCGTTGCTCAACTGTGTTACAATGCTGGCGGCAGTATTGGGCAGTTCGCGCAGGTTCAGCTTCTGGGTGCTTACGGGGTTGTTGACCACCGCATACCCGGAGGTGGTTCCTCCGCTTTGCGCTGCCTCGTCCCGGGCGGCATGCAAACCCTCTGCCAGAAAATCACTGCTGATAAAGCCTGTATACCCGTCGATACATACATACCACCAGTGTGATCCCTGACACAGCACCGCAACGTAACGGTCCCCCGCAAACTGGCGCGTAACCGCCGCGCCGCTGCTGGGGCCGGAACGCATATTCACCGCCGTGTTGTTTGGCGTTTGAATCGTGGCGACCGTTGTTGCCAGCGGCTGGTACGTTTTATACGTATACTCGCTTCGCACATACCCGTGGGAAGCGCCCATCTGCACCTCGTACCAGCCGTTGCTCTCCGATACAATATTCAGCGGCACGCCGTTATACAGAATCGTAAGCACAGAGGAAGCATAGCTGGGATAAGATCGAAGGTTCAGAAACGCCGTCGCTTTCTGGTTATTGACAATCGCCACGTTGCCATAAGAAAGCGCATCCGTTGCGCTCAGGTAGTTCTTGCTCATATACCCGGTCTTTCCGTCGGAGGTGGTTACACGGTAGAAATTGTTCTTACTCCCAATCACCGTTACCCACGCGCCGCGGTTATACGTGCCCAGCCATTGGCTGGAAGAGCTGGCGTCCGTTCTCAGATTCAACGTATCGGTTCCGCGGATTACGGCGTACGTTTCCGCCAGGGCCGCGCCAAGCCCGGACAGTGCCAGCAACCCCGTCAGCAGGGCTGCAAACGCCCGGGTCAGAAAGGGTTTCCAACGCTGGTTCATAAACATCCGATCCTTTCGGCATTGCCATCAAGGCTCTGTTGATCGGCGATTCGGCAACCGGTATCTCCAGAGGGGGGGTATCTCTCTCCCAATCCCCCGCTTTTTATCTGCCAGACCGCTCTACCATATCAACGTAAACCCATATTCATTTCTTCCCGTCGCGTAATCAGGCGCGCTCTTTATGGTATCGTTCCACCGCCAGCGCGCGCACTGTCGCTTCTTCGGCCGCAGTATACAGGTCTGGCGCGGCGGCGGCGCCGAAAACGACGTGTAAAAAAAACTCCCGCGTGCCGTTATTGCCGGTTACATGGCTGTGGGTTACGCCGGTCACCACTGTGCCGGGCTGTGCGTTCAGCGTATCCGTCAACCGATGCAGGATCGACGCATATTCATCGTCCGGCAGTTCACCGGTTCGGCGGGCTTCGGCGCTCTCCGTTTCAAACAACGGTTTCACCAGACAGATCAGTTCGCCCTGCCCTCGTTGAATCTCACGGTACAACGGCACCGCTTTCTCAAGCGACAGGTAACTTAAATCCACAGTTCCAAGCGTCGGAACGGGGTCCAGCGAAAGCAGTGTTTCGTCGCCCAGATTGGTTTTTTCCAGATTGACAACCGCCGGGTTTTGCGCCAGGCTGCCCGCCAACTGGCCGTATCCAACTTCTACCGCGTATACGCGCGCCGCGCCGCGCTGCACAAGACAATCCGTAAATCCGCCGGTGCAGGCGCCCGCATCGATACACACACGGCCTTCCACTGCGATGCCAAAGTCCTCCAGCGCGCCTTCCAGTTTATATCCGCCCTTGCCGACATACCGTTCGTTCAGGCCGCGTACCGCCATAGGCTCTTCCAGCACAACCAGCTGCCCGCCGTTGCGCACAGAGCGTCCGCCGCAGGTAACCGCCCCGCCCATCAGGTAGGGTAACGCCTGCTGCGGTGTTTGAAAGTATCCTTCCCTGATCAGGCGATCGATCGCCTTTACCCGCTTACTCACCAGACGTTCTCCAGCTTTTGCAGAGGCAGCCATTCCAGCACCTTTTGAATCTGTTCATCCCAGAAATCCCAGGTGTGGGAAGCCTCCGGTTTAGTTTCATAATGGATATTCAATTTCTTGGCATATTTTTCCATGAATGCTTCGTTTGCCTCGAACAGAAAGTCCGCGGTTCCACAGGCAGCATAGATATGCGGCGCATCCTTCGGATCCAGGCGATCCGCCAACAGTGTCAAATCGCCGTTTCTCGCGCGAAAAGACGCTTCATCCCCAAAAACCGCGTCCATCTCCCGGTCCCATTCCTCATGGAGATTGAACGGCTTCCCGTAAATTTCCTGCATCATCAGCGGAGCGGAAAGCGCGGCAACCGCCGCGTAACGCTCCGGCCTGGCAAGACCCAGCTTCATTGCGCCGTAGCCGCCCATGGACAGCCCCGCGGCAAAACGACCTTCCCGTTGCGTGCTCAGCGGAAAGTACGTTTCCATGATCGCCGGTAATTCCTCGCTGATAAAGGTCCAATACTTCGCGCCGTGCGCCATATCCGTATAGAAGGAGCGGTTTACCGCGGGCATCACGATTGCCAGCGCATACTTGCGCGCATAAGCCTCGATACGGGTCCAGCGCATCCAGCCGGTGTAATCATCGCTTAGCCCATGCAGCAGGTACAGTGTGGGCAGTGGTTCGCCGTGCAGTTGCTGTATATCCGGATACTCCGGCAGCAGCACATACGCCTCTGTTTGAATATCCAGCACCTTGCTGAAGAAATGAAAGTTGTTCCAGATCACAGGAATCGTCTCCTTCCGGTATTATCATCCTAACGTGTAGATCGCTATGCCTGCAAACAGGGCAATGGAAACAAGCGTCTGTACAGACAGTGTGGTCGAAATATACTCCCCGTCCTCCGCCGCGTTCGCATACAGCGGAATGATAAACGGTGCGGGCAAGCTGTACGCCAGCAGCATTGCTACAAAGAGCGGCTTGTCAAAGGGCACGAAACTGAATACGCAAAGCGCCGTAAAGCCAAGCAGGGCAGCCATCACCAGCAGACGAAGCCCCACGGTTTTCAGCACTGGTACCATCAGTTCTCTGCGGAAGCTCAGCTGATAGCCCACAATGATCAGAATCAGGGCCGACGTGGGCGCGGCGATAAAAGTGATCAGGCTGCTTAAGGCAGGCCAGGCGGAGGTGGTTTGCAGCCATCGCCCCACGCCGGACACTCCCAGCGCCACGCCAAGCACAATCGCGATCAGCACGGGATTTTTCGCCTGTTGCCAAAGTACTTCTTTCTTTGTCATCATCTGCCCGCCGGTTGCTCTTAAAACAGTAAGGAAAACAGTAAAAGCAAATGTTGTCTGCCCGATATCCACCGTGGCGAAAACGTGAGTCTGCCCGGCATACAGCAAACCAAACAGTGCATATCCCAGCATACCGCCCTCAAAGTTTGTGGTCAGGAACGGAAAAAACCGTCCATAAGGCGCCATCCATCGCCGAAGCGCAAACCCGGCCAGCAACCCAAGCCCACAGGCAAAAAACACCACAGTGAACGTCAGCAGAATTTCTCCGTTATAATCGGCGGTCAGAAAAGCGTTCAGAAGCACCGCAGGCAGGGTGATATTGCCTACCACAGATTTCAGGCCAATTAACCCATCCCCGTTGAAAATCTTCCTTCGGTTGCAGAACCAGCCCAGACCAAAGGTGACCAGCACGGGCAACACCATGCGAAGAATTGAGGAGATCAAGCGCTTTCCCTCCCTGGCGTGTTTACATCACCTGTGTTTTCAGCGTATCGTTAATCTCGCGTTCCCGCACGGGTTGCAGGCGTCGGCGCAGCCAAAGCCCCGCCAGCAGCAGCACCGGAAAGATGAGCGCGGCAGGCAGCGCAGCTTTCAACGCTCCGCCGGCCGCGTTCGCCGCAAACCCGACCACAGCAGGTCCCCCGGCACATCCCAGGTCACCCGCCAACGCCAGCAACGCAAACATCGCTGTTCCCCCCGCTGGCAGACCAAGCGCAGACAAGCTGAACGTGCCCGGCCAGAAGATGCCGACCGAAAACCCAACTACAGCGCAGCCAGCCAGACTCAAACCCGGAAGCGGCGAAAAAGCAGCCAGCAGGTACCCGCCCGCGCATAGTACCGCGCATACTGCCATCACCCTCGGCAGAGCGATCCGTTCACTGTGATGGGCATACAGTACGCGCGACAGTCCCATCATTCCCGCAAACAGGCAGGGGCCCGCCAGGTCACCTACCGTTTTGCTCACCCCAAGGCCGGATTCCGCAAAGGCGGACGCCCACTGGCTCATGCCCTGTTCGCTGGCGCCTGCGCATACCATCAGCAGCGCGAACACCCAAAACATACGGTTCTTCAATAGCGAGCGCACACCCGTGCCGCCCCGTTCCTCCGTAAGGCTGCGAATCGGTACGAAATGGAAGTACACAGCGTTCCCCAACGGCAGCAACGCCCACAGGCAGGCGATGATCGACCAGCGTGCAACCCCGAACAGCGCAAAAAACGCCGTGCTCGCCAGCACCACAAACATGTGCCCCCAGCAGTAAAAGGAATGCAGCAGGCTCATGGCCGCTTCCTTCTGGCTGGTCGGGCAGGCTTCCACAATGGGGCTGACCAGCACCTCAATCAGCCCGCCGCCGATAGCGTACAGCGTAACCGCAATCAGCAGACCGATAAACGGCACGGGAAGCACCTGCGGAAGAATCCCCAACCCCGCCAGACCCACGCCGGACAGGAGATGCGCCGCCACGATACAGGAACGATATCCCAGCCGATCCACTACCTTCGTGGATACCGCATCCACCAGCAACTGTACCGCAAAATTATAACTCACCAGCAGTGTAATTTGTTCCAGCGGCACCCCAAGCTGACGTTGAAACGTTAAAAACAGCAGAGGCGCGAAATTGTTCACAATGGCCTGCGTAACATACCCTAAATAGCTTGCATAGAGCGTGTGGGTGTAGTTGGTACGAACTGACATATCATTTCCCCTTGCCTTAACACACGCCAAACGTCGCCGCGCCCGGGTCGGAGACGATGTTTCCCCGTCGCGGCATTCTTTGTTCGGTGTTGTGCCGTATCCTGTGTATCATACCATACTCTTCCTCGCAAGGAAAGCAAGGGAATCGGGGAAGATATTTTTATTGTCACCCATTATTAAATTTTTGGTTGACATTTTGGTTGTTCTTTGTTATCATTCCTCACAGCCCGAAAAAGCATGATTTAAGGATGGATGCGAAATGTCCTCTGCGAACACGAAATTATCTACCGTCGATATGGTTTATATTGCTCTCTTTGCCGTACTGATCGCCGTATGCGCCTGGATCTCAATCCCTTCCACCGTGCCCTTCACCCTGCAGACTTTCGGGGTGCTCTGCGCGCTTGGCCTGCTCGGGGGCAGGCGCGCGACGCTGGTCATTATCGTGTACCTGTTGCTTGGCGCCATTGGCATCCCTGTTTTCTCGGGTTTTCGCGGCGGTTTAGGTGTTTTGTTAGGCACCACAGGCGGCTATCTGCTCGGTTTCCTCTTTGCCGCGCTGGGGTACTGGCTACTGACCTCGCTATTGGGTGAAAAACCCTGGGTGCGCATCGTTGGGATGCTGCTGGGGTTGTTTATCTCCTACGCCTTTGGCACTGCCTGGTTTATGGTTGTATATGCCAATACCACCGGCCCGGTCGGCCTTGCAACGGCGCTCGGCTGGTGCGTGTTCCCCTTCTTACTCCCCGAAGCCGCAAAGACCGCGCTGGCTATCTTTATGGTAAGAACGTTGCCCAAGCGGGTAAAAGCGTTTCGATAAACAGGTAACAAACAGCCGACAGCCGGGAAAATCCACCAGGCTTGTCGGCTGTTTGTTTACTTTCGTTTACGCTTTGGCGGCATCCGTCAGTTTCTCGTAAATTGCGACATAGTCACGGGCGCTGTGGGTCCAGCTGTAATCGCCCTCCATGCCACGCTGTTGCAGGGTGGCCAGAACTGTCTTGTCATTCTCGTAGTAATACAGTGCGCGCTGGATTACCGCCAGCATGTCGTGCGCATTGTAATTGAGGAATGTGAAGCCGTTTCCGTCGTGGCTGTACTCATTGTAGCTCAACACCGTATCGCGCAGACCGCCTGTTTCCCGCACGATTGGGATCGTGCCGTACCGCATGGCGATTAACTGGCTTAATCCGCACGGTTCAAACAGCGACGGCATCAGGAAGAAATCCGCCCCGGCATACAACTTGTGCGCCAGCACAGGGTCCATGGCAAACCGGGCCGATAGCCTGCCGCGATATTGCCCTTCCGCCCAGCTGAACAGGTTGGTGTATCGCGCGTCGCCCATTCCGAGCACTGCCAACTGCATCCGCTCATTCATCATGTCACCCAGCACGCCGTCCACCAGATCGAGGCCTTTCTGGTTGGTCAGACGGCCCACCATACCGATCAGCGGTATCTCCGGGTTTTCTTCCAGCCCCAGTTCGGCCTGCAGACGGCGCTTGTCTTCCGCTTTCCCTGCAAGGTGGTCCCGGCTGTAGGTTTGGAAGATCATCGAATCGTGTTCCGGGTCGTACTCCTCCGTATCGATTCCGTTGAGAACCCCATACAGCGAATCTTTACGGGCACGGATCAGCCCGTCCAACCGCTCCCCGTAATAAGCGGTCGTGATCTCTTCGGCATAACTGGGGCTGACGGTCGTGATGATGTCGCTGTACACCAGCCCCGCCTTCATGAAGTTGGCGCAGCCATAACACTCCAGCTTGTCGCTGGACCACAGCCCGTCGCCCAGGCCCAGCACATCCTGTACCTCGCGAATGCCAAAGATGCCCTGATATTGCAGGTTATGAATCGTAAACACACTCTTAATCCGCTGATAGAAGGGCAAATGAGCATACTGGATTTTCAGCAGCGCGGGCACCATGCCGCTTTGCCAGTCGTGCGCATGCAGGATATCCGGATCAAATTCCAGCAGTGGCAGGGCGTTAAGCACCGCGCGGCAGAAGAAACCATACCGTTCATACTCGTCTCCACCCAGTCCATATACATAGGGCCTGCCAAAATAGTACTTATTATCGAGAAAATAATACGTAACGCCATCTTTTTTTAAGGACAGAACGCCGCAATACTGCCTGCGCCAGCCCAGCTGTACGTCAAAGCTCAGTACAGATTGCATTTTCTGCTGCCATTCCTGCGCAATGGAGGTATACATAGGCAGCATTACGCGTACATCGTGCCCCATTTTCGCCAGTACGGGGGCCAGCGAGCCGACCACGTCTGCCAGCCCTCCTGTTTTGATAAAGGGAACGCATTCGCTTGCCGTAAAAAGAATCTTCATACTTTCTCCTTGCCCGGCCATACCCGCTTCGGGAGGCCGCCGTTTTCGTTCCGGAGCCCGGATCAGACCGTCATGTTTTTGGAAATGACGATCGGGTAAGCACGCGGTCCGATCAGGCGCCCATCATGCTTGATGACCGCCTGTTTATCCAGAATGCAGTTCTCCAGCTGCACGCCTTCCTCTACTTGCCCATCCTGCATAATGATACAGTTCTTCACCTTAGCCCCCGCCGCGATTTTCACACCGCGGAACAGCACGCTGTGCTCCACCGTACCGTCGATAATGCAGCCATCCGCGATGATGGAATCGCTCACCAGCGCATGATCCAGGTGGCGGGCGGGCATTTCGTCACGCACTTTGGTATAGATGGGCTTATCATCGCTGAAGAGTGCGTGACGCATCGCAGGATTTATCATATCAAGGTTGAACGTAAAATAGCTTTGAACGCTATCCATCCGGTAACACACGTCTTTGTATTCATACCCGGCCACCCGCATCCCTGCATCGCGGATCATCCGCTGGAAGATGTCGCGTGTCAGGTCGTGGTAACCGTGGGCAGCCCCGCGGTCTACCAGTTCCACCAGCAGGTCTTTCCGTAACAGGAATACCTCCATGCAGGTATTTTCATACCTCGGTTTGGTGGGGTCAATCTCTACGTCCGTAATCAACCCGGCCTCGTCGACATCAAAATAGATGCCGTATTCCGGCCTGCGCATCTGTGGATTCTTCGTATAAAGGATGGAAACATCCGCGCCATTGTGAAGATAATCATCAAACATATCGTTAAAATCCGCATTGAAAATAATCATGCTGTTGCACAGCAGTACATACTCCTGCCGGCTGCGGCGCAGATAGCCGAAGTTGGAATGGATCGCGTCAAGGCTGCCGCTGTAGACGCCCACGTTTTCACGTGTCAGAAACGGCGGTAGGATATACAGACCGTCGTTCTTGCCGTGCAGGTCCCACTCCTTGCCGCTTCCCAGGTGATCCATCAGGCTGTGGTAATTCTTCTGCATGATCACGCCAACGTTCTTCATCCCGCTGTTAACCATGCTACTGACCAGAAAATCAATCACACGGTAGCGGCCTGCTACCGGCATAGCGGCAATTGCGCGCTGGAGCGTTAATTCCCGTAAGAAGCTATCCTTTTCGCCGGTATAGATCATTCCCAGCACATTTTTCATGGCCATGGCCTAAACCCCTCCCCTATACTCTGCCGTTTGCAAAGGCGGCGATTCACTCGGCTCGCTGTTCCCCGGCCTTGACCACTTCGCCGGCCGATAGTTTCACATTCTGACCGACAACGGCAATCGCACCGGTTTCTTCCCCGACCACAGCTCCGGGACCGATCTCCGCGCCTTCGGCGATAATTGCCCGGCGCACCACCGCCCCGCGGCCAACGATCGCGTTCGGCATCACGACGCTGTCCAGAACACTGGCCCCTTCGCGCACCTCCACGCCGGAAAATAGCACGCTGTGCTCCACGCGGCCGTATACCTCACAGCCCTCGGTAATCAGGCAGCACTTCGCCACCGCGCCTTCCGCAATATAATGCGGCGTTTCGCCGGGGTTGCGGCCATAGATACGCCACTTTTTATCATACAGATCGATCGGCATGGGGGTATTGAGCAGGTCCATGTTCGCTTCCCACAGGCTTTCGATGGTGCCGACATCCTTCCAGTATCCGTCAAAGTCGAACGCGAACATCCTTTGCTGGTCCGCCAGCATATTGGGAATGATGTTTTTCCCAAAGTCGTTACTGCTGCCGGGGTGCGTTGCGTCCTCCTGCAGGTACTTGCGTAGTTTATCCCACGTAAACATGTACACGCCCATGCTTGCTTTGTTGTTCTTGGGTTTGGCGGGTTTTTCCTCAAACTCCAGAATCGCGTTATCCGGCGCTGTGTTCATAATACCGAAACGGGGCGCTTCTTCCCACGGCACTTCGCGTACGGCGATGGTCACGTCCGCGTTGTTGTCGATATGGGAACGCAGCATAGCGTTATAGTCCATTTTATAAATATGGTCGCCGCTCAGAATCAGCACATACTCAGGACTGAACTGCTCAATAAACGCCATGTTCTGGTAGATCGCGTTGGCCGTGCCACTGTACCACTCGCCCTGTTTGCCGCGCACAAAAGGCGGCAGCACATAAACGCCACCGTGCGCCAGGTCCAGGTCCCACGGGGAACCGCTGCCGATATAAGCGTTCAGTTCCAGCGGTTGATACTGCGTCAGCACGCCCACCACATCAATACCGCTGTTGGTGCAGTTGCTCAACGGAAAATCTATAATACGATATTTTCCGCCGTATGGGATAGCAGGCTTGGCCATATTCGCCGTTAAAATCCCCAACCGGCTCCCCTGTCCGCCTGCCAGCAGCATGGCGATACATTGCTTTTTTCTGTTCATACCGGTTCCACTCCTTTTGATAATGGATTTACGCCTGTTTCCCGTTTTGCGCATCCCCCGGCGGAGTCTGCCCCCCTGTGTCCGGAAGAACTGGCGGGGGTTGCGCCGTGTCCGTGCGTGCTGTGCTTGCGGGAATTACTGGCGGAATACGCTTGCGGTAGGAAAAGTAACAGCAGCTTAACGGCGGAACACAGAGGTCCGCGTGAAATGGAAATCCGTTAAACTCCCCTTCTTCCGCCCGAATCTCGTACGCATTATACTGGTTGCTGCCGCCAAATTCCGCGCGGTCGGTGTTGAAGCATTCGTTTAGCGTCCCGCCCAGTGGAAGCCCAACACGGTACTCCGGGTGAAAGACCGGTGTAAAGTTGACCACGCAGAGCAGGGCGTTTCCTGCCCGATCGGTACGCAGGAATGCGATCACGCTGTTATCCGAATCGTTAGCGGTAATCCACTGATAGCCATCCCAGGAGGTTTCCACCTCATACAGCGCCGGGGTTTCGCGATATAGATGATTGAGTGTTTTCACGCAGGCCTGTACCTGCGGATGACGATCGTACACCAGCAGGAACCAGTCCAGCTGATCGTCGTATTTCCACTCGATAAAATGGGCAAATTCCCCGCCCATAAACAGCAGTTTTTTTCCGGGATGGGCCATGGTATAACCGTACAGTGCCCTTAACCCCGCAAATTTTTGCCAGAGGTCGCCCGGGTTCTTATCCAGCAGGCTATGTTTGCCGTGCACTACCTCGTCGTGGGAAAAGGGCAGGATATAGTTTTCGCTGAACGCATAACAGAGGCTGAATGTCAGTTTGTCGTGGTGGTACTTCCGGTAGACCGATTCCTTCGCAATATAAAACAGGATGTCGTTCATCCAACCCATATTCCACTTAAACCCGAAGCCCAGTCCACCCAGATACGTCGGGGCGGTCACCATGGGAAACGCAGAGCTTTCTTCGGCCACCATCATCACGCCCGCGAAATCGTGATAGACCGTTTCGTTCATCCTGCGTAAAAACTGGATCGCGTCCAGGTTTTCCCGCCCGCCGTATCGGTTGGGCAGCCACTGGCCGGGGTCTTTGCAGAAATCATAGTACAGCAGGCTGCTGACCGCATCCACACGAAGGCCGTCGGCGTGGTACATTTCCAACCAGAAGCACGCGTTGCTCAACAGAAAGCTGCACACTTCGCCCCGGCCAAAATCAAACAGCATCGTTCCCCATTGGGCAATCTCGCCCCGGCGGGGGTCCGGGTGGCTGTACAGGGCCGTGCCGTCCAGTCGGTACAGCCCCGCCTCGTCACGCGGGTAATGCGCGGGCACCCAATCCAGCAGCACCCCGATCCCCGCCTGATGGCAGCGGTCCACAAACGCCATAAAGTCCTCAGGCGCGCCGTATCGTGATGTAGGTGCATAAAACCCGGTCACCTGATACCCCCACGACCTGTCCAGCGGATGTTCCATCACCGGCAGCAACTCGATATGGGTATAGCCCATCTCGGTCACATAGGGAATCAGCTGATCCGCCAGTTCGTTATAGCTTAAGTACGTTCCGTCCTCATGCCGCCGCCAGGAGCCGAGGTGCATCTCGTAAATATTCACGGGGCTTCCATAGGGATTATACCCCTGTCGCCTCTTCATCCACTCGTCGTCGCCCCACGCGTACCCATCCAGTTCGCACAGGCGGCTGGCGGTATCGGGCCGCAATTCGGAGGCAAACCCAAAGGGATCCGCTTTCATGCGCAGCTGGCCGTCCTGCCCCAGAACGGCGTATTTATACGCAGGCATTCCACCGTATTCGGTTGTATGTTGAAAAAGCTCCTCTTCGGGCAGACGGAGCTCCCAGGTGCCGTCATATTGTTTTTTCATGGGATGGCGCTCCGCGTTCCATCCGTTAAAACTTCCAACCAGCGACACTTTCCGGGCATTGGGCGCCCAAAGACAGAAGTGCCACTTCTGCGCGCTGCCCTCCAGGCACGGATGCGCGCCAAACATTTCGTATGCGCGGCGATTCGTTCCCTGATGGAACTGCTCGCGAACCTCTGCGGAAGGCGGGTGATACTTCATCAGGCAACCTCCTCCCCCGGAAAAATGGGATATCGGCTGTCCGCGCCTTGACCCTCAAATCCATCGGGCAGTCAACGGCACGCCCCCGACGGGCAGCCATTTGGATACGCCCATGTCGGCCCGTCATGGTCCGGCGGACATAAGCGGTTTATCGTTTCCACTAAACAGAATTTCTATCTAGTCCTATTTTATCCGCAAACGCCGGGTTTCGTCAAGATGCGCCGGCTGTTTTTTAACAGTGTTTTGCAAATTTCCGTAAGAGTGACGCAAGCGGCGCGGACTGCGGATCGGGTGTTTGCCCGGTCCGCCTCCCGCGCCGCGTTTTCAGCCTGAACGAAGGCTACTTCAGAATCGTGATGCGTCCCTGTGGCTGGGCGTACTGCTGGCCGATCACACCGCCGAGCACCTCGGTTGTGTAATGGATCAGCGCGTCCTCCAGAGAAACATAGGTGTTGTAACCCGTTTGCTGGTTAGCGTATTTCAGCACATAGCACTGATCGCCACCCGCGGCGGAGAAGTCGTTGGTCGCCACCACATACTCCGCGTCCGGATCAAACGGCTGGCCGCCTACAGTTTTGATCGTTACCCGGCTGCCGGGTTTGGCAGGCGCATAATAGGTGGAATCCGGGTACTGATCGCCGTTCACGTAGGGCACGGTGGTGTCGATCGTCATTTCAATGCCGGCTACCTGCATAAAGCCGCCGATAGGTTCCGGTGTGCAGTAGGTGGATGCTTCCATCAATTCCAGCAGTTCGCTGCCCTTCAGCGTCATCACCTGCAAAGTGTTGCCGTATGGGAAAACGGTTTTCATATCCTTCATGCTCACATCGCCGATCGCGATACTGGCACGGATACCGCCGCCGTTGTTGAAGGCCGCGACGACCGGCTGGCTGTACACCTGATTGGCCTGCCACAACATCGCGTCTGTACAGAAGTCGCCCAGATTGGTTTCTTCGGTTCGCACGCCCGGCGAACGTTCGCCGTTGAGCACGACCTCAGTCTTTGCGAATGTCGCGGACAGCTGTTGTTCAATCTCGCTGTTGATACCACCCACCAACTCGCTTACGTCCGCGTCGCCGTACGCGGCGCTGACCTGCGTGGGCTGCGCGGCATACAGCGCTTCGGTCAGTTTCTTGCCATCGTATATTACCTCGCCGATCGCGTGGCCGTAACATCCGGTGCTCACCAGCAGGGTGGTAGGCACGTCCTTGTCGCCCTCGGTGTGTTTCTGTTCCACCTGCTCGTTGAGCACCACATGGCTGTGACCGTCAATAAACAGGTCGATGCCGGTGGTGTTAGCGATCACATCCAGCGAGCGGTTACCGGTGCTTTCGTCGTCCACCCCAAGATGGCCCAACACCACAACCAGATCGCATCCCGCGGCCTTCACCTCGTCCACATATTTCTGCGCGCAATCATACAACTCCTGACCCATCAGGAAGGTAACGTTCTTCATCAGCGCGGGGTTGGCCTTGGTGAGGGTTTCCGGGGTATCCAGGCCGATCACGCCGATCTTGTACCCGCCCTTTTCAAAAATCTTGTAGGGTTCAAAATACAGCATCTTGTCGGACGTACGCAGCATATTGGCGCACAGGATCGGGAACGTGGCGGTTTCCGTGTTCTGTAAAAACTGATCCACGCCCCAGTCAAACTCGTGGTTGCCGGGGCACATGGCGTCATACCCCGTCGCGTTCATAAACGAGATGGCGTTCAAGCCCTTGCTGAGGTTCACAATCGGCTGCCCCTGGGAAGCGTCGCCCGCGTCCAGCAGCAGCACGTCCGCGCCCAGCGCTTTCGCGTCGGTACAGTATTGTTTGATCTGCGCGTATCCCACCGAAGGTTCGGAGGGGTCGGTAACAGCATACCCGTGAATATCGTTGGTGTGAACAATCAACAGCTGGCCGCTCAGATCCACTTTCTGTTCAGCCATGGCGGCAGGCGCGAGGCCGAAGGCGAGCATTGCCAGCGCAAGCAGGATGGATAGCCCTTTCCGCATGTTGGTTCCTCCTTTTCAATTGTCCAGAGGGAGTGCAATCAATCTTCTCCCTGATTATACCAATCGCATCCAAATTCGTCAAACCCATGGTTAGACGGGCGGCCGCATAAAAACGCAATCATCGCAAACAAAATACACCCCGGCGTTTTGTTTCGCCGGGGCGTGTCCGCATAATTTTGCTTTATTTTTGCGAGGATTTCACAATCGCTTCCCAAAGGCCGTTCAGATAGGCGATTCCAAGCGCCCGATCGTACAGGCCGTAACCGGGGCGACCCTTCTCCCCCCAGATCATGCGTCCGTGATCCGGGCGCACATACGTATCCGGGCAGGTATCGTAAATCGCCTTCATCACCGCGTACATGTCGATGTCGCCGTCCGCGGAAAGGTGGCTGGCCTCGCGGAAATGCCGGTAGCCAAGGTGTTTCACGTTGCGGGCGTGCACGCAGCCGATGCGGCCTATCTCCCCAAAATGCCGCAAAACCGCGGGCACGTCGTTATCCGGGTTGCTGCCCAGCGAACCGGTGCACAGGCAAATCGCGTTACGGGGCGAATCGTGCAGTTTCACGATCTGGTCAAAGTCCGACTGGCTGTGGGCAATACGCGGCAAGCCGAAAATCGGCCACGCGGGATCGTCCGGGTGCACAGCCATGGTCATGCCCACTTCCTCGCACACAGGGATGATCCCATCCAGAAAGTAGCGGTAGTTGGCCCGAAGGTCGTCCGCGGTGATGCCTTCATAACGCTTCAGCGTGGTTTCCAGCTCCGCCAGACGGGCAGGTTCCCAGCCCGGCAGGGTAAACCCGTTGCTGCCGCTGGCAGTACGGCGCACAATCTCCAGCGGCGTCATTCCCTGCAAATCCTTTTCATCGAAGTACAGGCTGTTGCTGCCATCCTGTGGGATGACGCGGGCCAGATCGGTACGCAACCAGTCGAACACCGGCATAAAGTTGTACACAATCACCTTAACGCCGTATTTTGCCAGGTTGCGGATGGTCACACAGTAATTTTCGATGTAACGGTCACGGCTGGGCAGACCCATTTTGATATCCTCGTGAACGTTTACGCTCTCGATGACCTCGCATTCCAACCCTGCCGCGTGGATTTCGTCTACGTAGGCACGAATTTCCTCTTCCGTCCAAACTTCACCGGCCGCTTTAGCGTCCAGAACGCCCATCACCCCGGAGCAGTTTGGAATCTGTTTAATCTGTTGCAGGGTTATCGCGTCGCTTTTTGCGCCAAACCAGCGGAAAGTCATTTTCATTGGAATTCCCCTTTCTGTCGCGCTGTCTCTTTCTGCGTGACCTCGCCGAATACCTTTGCTGTGAAAATCATACCATATTCTCCGTCGGATCGTCAACTAGTATACTAGAGTTTGATATCCCTCTCCTGTTCCCGGTTGAACACCATCGCCGCTGTTGATATAATAAACGAAGAGGGATGATTAGTGGAGGGATTATGTCGCTAAAAAGTAACCTGCTGGCTGAACTGGAAACACATCGGGATACGGCCCTCTCCGGCCAAACGCTGGCGGAGCGTTTTGGCGTGACCCGCAACGCGGTATGGAAGGCTGTGAACGCGCTGAAAAGCGAAGGGTATGCCGTGGAATCCACGCCGAACCGCGGTTACCGGCTGGCACCAGACACTGACCGCCTGTCTGCGGAAGGAATCCGTGCGACACTGCAGGCCGACATCCCCGTATATTGCTTCGAATCGCTCGATTCCACCAACAACGAGGCCAAGCGTCGCCTGGCAGGTGGCGAAGCGGGGCCGTTCCTGATCGCAGCGGAGGAGCAGACCGCCGGACGCGGCCGCCTTGGGCGCGCCTTCTGTTCCCCGAGAGGCACAGGGCTATACATCACCGTCGCGCTGGCTTCCGGCGGTTCCGCCGAGTCCGCGCTGGGCGTTACGGCTTATGCCGCCGTATCCGTTGCCGACGCCGTAGAACGCCTTACGGGGCGGCAAACGCGCATCAAGTGGGTCAACGATCTGTTTCTGGGGGACAAGAAGGTTTGCGGCATCCTAACCGAGGCTGTGACGGATTTTGAAAGCGGTATGCTGGAATCGTTGCTGGTGGGTATAGGGATCAACCTGCGCCCCGGTGAAATCCCGGTCGAGCTTCAGGATACGGTCGGTTCCCTCGACTGTGCCACCCCTGCGAAAAACCGTCTCGCCGCCGCCATTACGGATGCGTTGCTGGCGTATCCACCCGCCTCGCCGGGTTATCTATCCGCGTATCGGGCGCGTTCCCTCACATTGGGTCGCCATGTGCGCTGGCGTCAGGGGGAGCAAAGCGGCGAAGGGGTGGCCGTGGATATTGATTCTACCGGCGCGCTGGTTGTGCAAAGCAATGATGGCACACGCGTCACCCTTCGCAGCGGAGAAGTCGCCCTGTTGCCGGAGGCGCGTTAGTCTCAATGGTCGCGCCATAGAGGAATTCTATATAAAACAGCCCGGACTGATACTCCGGGCTGTTTATCGTACATTCATCTATATTGCTGTTCTGCACGGGGTGAATCCCGCCGAAGCGTTTCTACCGGGCGTGTATGGCAACCCCGGCTCGTTCGCATGTATGGCGACATCGGTTCATTCGCTCTCTTTTAGCATCGCTTTCACGCGAAGGCCGGCGGCATACACGGCGTTTTTCCGCTCCCCCGCCGCCGTAAGCGCTTCCATGCTCTGGCGCAGGGTAAGTCCCTTCGTCAGCCCATCGAACAGTTGAGCTTCCAGCGAAAGCTTACAGACCGGCTGGGGCGGTTCCGGCGCGTCGTGCCATTCCAACGCAAGGCAATACTCGCCTTTTTCCGCCTTGGGGTTGGCGTTCAACGCGGCAAGCACCTCGCCCGCTTCGCCGCGGAGGGTGCTTTCAAACTTTTTCGTCAGGTCGCAGCTGGCGCTTACCCGCGTATGCGGTAGTGTTTCGCAAACCGCTTCCAGCAGGTCCGCCACGCGGTGCGGCGACTCGTGCACCACCGCGATTTTGGATTTGCCCGCCATGTCCAGCAGTTTTGCTTTCAGTTCGCCCTTCTGGCGGGGCAAAAAGCCGTAAAACGTGAACTCCTCCACAGTCATCCCGCTCACGCTCAGGGCCGCGGCCATGGCCGTGGGCCCGGCGACAGCCAACACCGGAATGCCGTTCTTCACGGCTTCCGCCACCAGCAGGCTGCCGGGATCGCTGATACACGGGGTGCCCGCGTCGGTCGTAACCGCCGCGTCGATTCCCTCCGTCAGCATCCGTTGCACAATCTGTTCGGCCTTGGAACGCTCGTTATGCTCATGGCAGCTGGTCAGCGGCGTATGGATGTCAAACGCGGCCAGCAGCTTTTGCGTCACCCGCGTATCCTCCGCCGCGATCAGCGCCACATTCTTCAGCGTTTCCACCGCCCGGGGAGAAAAATCACTCAGGTTCCCGATAGGGGTTGCGACCACGTACAGCGTCGGCATCCGCGTTCACGCCTCCTTTTCCGTCCAATATCGGTAGCATAGGCGATTTCCATGCCGCTGTCAAGCCGGACCGATCACGAGAAAAAGCGACGAGCCGTTCGCCGCTTTCTCTATACTTTATATGATCATTCTTTCGGAGCAACGCTTTTACCAACACTTCCGGGCTGACGCAGCATCGTCTCCACGCTCAAACACGCGGAGTTTGGCGCTTCGCGCGCGCGGGTTGCTCTCCGTTTCCTCCGCCGACGGCGGGATCGCCCCGCCCCCCAACACATGGCCCAGCGATTGCTTTCCGCAGGTGCAGATGGGGGCTTTGGGCGGACACGTGCAGGGATTTTGCAGACGCCGAAAGGTGTTTTTCACAATCCGATCCTCCAGCGAATGGAAGGTAATCACCAGCAGCCGCCCTTCCGGAGCCAGTAGGTCGGTTAGATCGCACAGAGCCTGATCCAGCGGAGCCAGCTCGTCGTTTACGGCAATGCGCACCGCCTGAAAGGTTCGCCGGGCCGGGTGCCCCTCGTCTTTGCGGCGCACGGCTTTAGGGATGGCCGCGTCCACCACGGCTACCAGATCCAGCGTGGTCGTAATCGGCTTTTGTGCGCGTTTTTCCGCAAAAATCTGCGCGATGCGTGCCGCCCATTTTTCTTCGCCGTAGTCGGTCAGTATCCGCCGGAATTCTTCCGGGCTTACCCGCGCCAGATAATCGGCGGCGGTTTCCCCCTGCGAGGCGTCCATGCGCATATCCAGCGGCGCGTCCTCGTGGTAACTGAAGCCGCGCTCCGCGTTATCCAACTGATAACTGCTCACGCCCAGGTCTATCAGCGCACCCGTAAGCGGCGGCGCGCCCGCCGCTTTCAGCAGCGCCTTCGCATCGTGAAAGTTGCCGTGCAGGGCTTGGAAGCCCTCATACGCCTGCAACCGCGCGCTCGCGGCTGCGATGGCTTCCGGGTCGCGGTCAATGCCGTACAGCGTCGCTTTTCCGCCCGCCGCGCGCAAAATCCCCTCGCTGTGGCCGCCGCCGCCCAGCGTGCCGTCCAGGTATACGCCGCCCTCCTGGGGGCGCATCCATTGCATCACTTCGGCAAACAGCACCGGGCGATGCATAAAGGGCTGTGCCATATTCTGCGTTGGCATGCGCCCGCCGCGCGATACGCGCCTGCGGGGGCCGCCGCTCCTTTCCGGGTTGGTCAGGCGTCCGCTTTCAGCTCGGCAATCCGTTTTTCCAGCGCTGAAAGCATGGCGCGGTTGGTATCCAGTTTGGCGTGTTCCTGCTCCACCAGCGAGGCTGGGGCTTTGCCGGTAAAGCCGGGGTTGTTCAGGCGCGCTTCGGCGCGCGCAATCTCATTTTCCAGCCCCGCGTGCTCCTTGGCAAGGCGGGCGATCTCCTTTTCGATATCCACCAGATCGCCCAGCGGAATGCGGATTTCCGCGGCGGCGCACACCGCGCTGACCGTTTTCTGCGTGTCCGCGTCGCCCTTGCGGCCAACGTTTACCGCGCTGGCCCCCGCAAGGCGCATCAGGTAGGGTTCCGCAATCGCCACGGTATCCTCCCAGCCGATTTCCGGCAGCAGGGTGATGTGCGTGCGGCGGCCGGGGGCGACTTTCATTTCGGCGCGCAGGTTGCGGATCGTGCGGATGATCTCCATCAGGCCTTCCATACGCCGCTCTTCCGCCTCAAACTGATAGCCTTCGTTCACTTCCGGCCACCTGGCGAGAATCAGCATTCCCTGCGCATCCGGCAGGTGCTGGTAGACTTCTTCGGTCAGGAAGGGCATAAACGGGTGCAGCAGCTTGAGGATGCTTTCCAGCACGGTATAAAGCACCGCGCGCACATTGCGCTTGGCGGCTTCGTCCTCGCCGGTCAGGCGGCTTTTCGCCAGCTCGATATACCAGTCGCAGAACTCGTTCCACGTAAAGTCGTAGATTTTGTTTGCGGAAAGGCCGAAGTCGCAATCCTCCATATGGGCGCTCACCTCGGCGATCGCCTTTTGCAGCCGGGAGAGAATCCACTGGTCGGGCAGGGTCAGCGCATCGGGGTCAATGGTTTCGTGCGTGCCCATGTTCATCAGCACGAAGCGGCTGGCATTCCACACCTTGTTGGCGAAGTTGCGGGCCGCCTCCACCTTTTCGGTGGAGTAGCGCGTGTCATTGCCGGGGCTGATACCCATTGCCAGCGAAAAGCGTAGCGCGTCGGCGCCGTATGCGTCAATCACTTCCAGCGGGTCCACACCGTTGCCGAGGCTCTTGCTCATCTTGCGGCCCTGCGCGTCGCGCACCAGTCCATGGATCATCACAGTATCGAAGGGCGTTTGCCCCATCTGCTCAATCCCGCTGAAGATCATGCGCGCCACCCAGAAGAAGATGATATCGTACCCGGTGACCAGCATATTGGTCGGGTAGAAATACTTCAAGTCTTCGGTCTGATCCGGCCAGCCCAGGGTGCTGAACGGCCACAGAGCGGAAGAAAACCACGTGTCCAGCACGTCCTCATCCTGATGGAGATGTTTGCCCCCGCATTTAGGGCAGGTTTCCGGCGCTTCGCGGGCCACGATCATCTCGCCGCAGTCTTCGCAGTACCAGGCCGGGATGCGGTGCCCCCACCAAAGCTGGCGGCTGATGCACCAGTCCCGGATGTTCTCCATCCAGTTATAATAAATTTTTGTGAACCGTTCGGGGATAAACTTGGTTTCCCCGTTGCGCACTACGTCGATGGCGGGGCGCGCCAGCGGTTCCATCTTCACAAACCATTGCAGGCTGGTTACGGGGTCCACGGTCGTGTGGCAGCGGTAGCAGGTGCCCACGTTATGCGCGTAAGGTTCCACCTTCACCAGATAGCCCTGTTCCTCCAGCTCTTTTACGATCAGCTTACGGCATTCGTACTCGTGGATGCCCTGAAAACGCCCCGCATTCTCGTTCATGGTGCCGTCGTCGGCCGTTACCCGGATCACGGGCAGGTTATGGCGGGAAGCCACTTCAAAGTCGTTGGGGTCGTGCGCCGGGGTGATCTTCACCGCGCCGGTGCCGAAAGCCATATCCACATAATCATCCGCAACCACCGGGATTTGCTTGTTCACAATCGGCAGGATCACCATTTTCCCCACCAGATTCGTGTAGCGCTCATCGTTGGGATTCACGGCGACCGCCGTATCGCCCAGCATGGTTTCCGGGCGGGTGGTGGCCACGGTAACGCCTTCGCCGCCGTCTGCGCCGGGATAGTGGATATGCCAGAGATGGCTCTGCTGTTCCTCATATTCCACTTCCGCGTCGGAAAGCGCGGTTTTGCACACCGGACACCAGTTGATGATGCGGTTGCCGCGGTAGATCAGCCCTTTTTCGTAGAGCTTCACAAACACTTCCCGCACGGCCTTGTTGCAGCCTTCGTCCATGGTGAAGCGTTCCCGTTCCCAGTCACAGCTGGCGCCCAGCCTGCGCTGCTGGGTATTGATCCGCCCGCCGTACTCCTGTTTCCACTTCCACGCGCGGTCTAAAAACGCATCGCGGCCGATCTGGGCTTTGGTTAAGCCTTCCTTCTTCATCTGCTCCACGATCTTTACTTCCGTGGCGATGGAAGCGTGATCGGTTCCGGGCAGCCAAAGGGTGGGGTCACCCTTCATGCGGTGGTAGCGCACCGGCGCATCCTGCAACAGGCAGTCCATCGCATGGCCCATATGCAGCTGCCCGGTGATGTTGGGGGGCGGCATCACGATGGTATAGGGTTTCTTGCCGGGCACCCGGTGCGCGCGGAACGCTCCGGATTCCTCCCACATGCGATACAGTTTGCCTTCTATTTCCTGTGGTGCGTACACCTTGTCCATCTCAAATTCCGGTTTGGATTCGCTCATTGATGATCGCCCTCTCTCACAGATTGGGAAACACGTCCAACAGGATTAACACGCCCAGAATGGCTAGGGCAAGGCCCGCGACCTTCATGGGCATAATCGCCCGATCGCCCCCCTGCTTCCAGATCCGCGGCGCGATTTTCGGCGCGCCGTAGCACAGAATCGCGCCAAGCAGCGCGAGGATCAGCCCCGGCACGCTCAGCCGGGCCAGAACATCCTGCCAGTAGTTCGACAATGCCGATCCCTCCCCGCGAAATAAAGAAAGAGCCGCCTCGTCCGAAGGACGGAGCAGCTCCGTGGTACCACCTTGCTTTGCAGCGGTTTTCACCGCTGCCTTTGCAGCGCTGTATCGGGCGCAACCGGCGAAACTAACGTAAAAGAACCCCTCTTACGCTTCATTCCGCGCCTTCACGGGCGACTTTCCGCGGCGTTCCCCATGAACAGCTTTTCAGCCGATGAGCCGTTCTCTCTGGCAGGGATGCTAGGCGTACTCCTCCCGGTCAACAGGCAACGCATCGAGAACGGTAAGCGTTCGCTTACGCGTTCTCTTTCTTTTTCTTGTCCTTGTCATCGGTCATATCAATGACCTGCTTGCCGTCATAATAACCGCAATGCTTGCACACGCGGTGGGCGAGCTTCTTCTGGTGGCACTGCGGGCATTCTACGATGCCGGGCAGGGTCAGCTTCCAGTTGGCGCGACGGCTGCGGCCGCGGGCACGGGATATTTTTCCTTTCGGAAGAGCCATGGTCTACACCTCCTCATCCTCTGTCAGCAAGCGCTGCAATGCTTCAAAAGGACGCTGTGTCGGCGGTTCCTCTTCGCACGAGCCCTTGGAATTTTCTTGCATCAGCGCCTGATATGCTTTGCTTCCGGTGCAATCCTTTCTGCAAAGGAACCGCATGGGAAGATTAAGCATGATCAACGTAAGCGCCAGCTGGTTCAGGGGCACCTTGCTGCCCTCGTAGCGGAAGGCCTCATCCTCCAGTTCGTTGGCGTCCTTGCGGAACGTCTCGTCAAACTGGATGGTCAAAGGGATGTCGGCAGGCTCCATGCACAGCGCGCACAACGCGTGCGCTGTGGTGGTCATCTCACCGGCCAACCGCACGGCTCCATCCTGAGCGCTAAACACGCCCACAAACAAAGCCGGGTCGAAGGTAACCGTTTCACCGGTCACATCCTGAGGCGGTACCGTTTCGGTCACCGTAAACGGAAACTCCGTTCCCGGCGCGAACAAAGCCTTCGTAACGTCCAGCTCCATAGCGCCCTCCTCTAATGTGACAGCGCTTATTATATGCCTGATTATTGCGCTTGTCAAATGGAATTTTCAGGCCGTATGCGGCCTCTCAGTCCACGATCGGGCGGTTCTCCACAATTGCCAGCGTGTCCCGTGCGATCACCAGCTCCTCGTTCGTGGGGATGACGCAAATTTTCACTTTGCTGTCGTCGGTGGAGATCACGGCCTCGTCGCGGGTGTTGTTTTTCTCGGGATCCAGCTTCGCGCCCAGATAGTCGAAATCCTTCATCACCATGGCGCGGAGGTTGGCGTTGTTTTCTCCGATGCCCGCCGTGAACACAATCGCGTCCACGCCATTCATCTCCGCGGCATATGCGCCGATGTATTTACGAATACCCCACACCAGCATGTCGCGCGCGATCACGGCGTTCTCCTCGCCACGGTCGGCGGCCGCGTCAATATCGCGCATGTCGCTGGAGATACCGCTTACGCCCAGCAGACCGCTCTTTTTATTCAGCAGGCTCAGCACTTCGTCCACATTCATCTTTTCGTTGTTGGCAATGTACTGCACCACCGCGGGATCCAGATTACCGGAGCGGGTGCCCATCAGCACGCCTTCCAGAGGGGTGATCCCCATGCTGGTATCCAGGCATTTGCCGTTTTGCACCGCAGCCAAGCTGGAACCGTTGCCCAGGTGGCAGGTAATCACGCGGCTGTGCGCCCGATCCAGCCCCAGAAATTCGCATACGCGCTTACTTACGTAGCGGTGGCTGGTGCCGTGAAAACCGTAGCGGCGGATATGGAGCTTGCGGTAGTATTCCATCGGCACGCCGTACAGGTAGGACTTCTTAGGCATCGTCTGATGGAACGCGGTATCAAACACCGCCACGTTCGGCGTGCCGGGCATTACCTTTTCACAGGCTTCGATGCCCATCAGGTTGGCGGGGTTGTGCAGCGGTCCTAGCGGGATGTTGTCGCGGATCGCGTTTTTCACTTCCTCGTTTACTTTCACGCTGGCTGTAAAACGCTCGCCGCCGTGCAGCACGCGATGGCCCACCGCGCCGATTTCGTCCATGCTTTTTACCGCGCCCTTATCCGGATCGGTCAGCGCTTTGAGCATCCAGTGGATGCCGTCGGTATGCGTTTTCATGGGGGCGACGGCGTCAAAAACCTTGCCGTCCACCTTCTGGCAGATATGGCTGCCCTCGATGCCGATGCGTTCCACCAGCCCCTTGGCCAGCAGTTTTTCGCCGTCCATGTCGATCAGTTGGTATTTCAGGGAGGAAGAGCCAGCGTTGAGAATCAGAATTTTCATCGAAACAAACTCCTTATGCCTGTGCTTTCACGGCGGTAATCGCCACTACGCTTACGATGTCGTCTACCGAGCAGCCGCGGCTTAAATCGTTAACCGGTTTGGCCAAGCCCTGCACAATGGGGCCAACGGCCGTAGCTCCCGCAAAGCGCTGCACCAGTTTGTACCCGATGTTACCGGATTGCAAATCCGGGAAGATCAGCACGTTCGCATGTCCCGCAACGGTGCTGCCCGGCGCTTTCAGCGCGCCGACGCTTTCCACCAGCGCCGCGTCCGCCTGCAGCTCCCCGTCGCATACCAGGTCCGGCGCCAGCTCGTGCACTTTGGCGGTTGCCTGCTGCACTTTGGTCACGTTGTCGTGCTTGGCGCTGCCCTTGGTGGAGAAGGATAGCATCGCTACTTTCGGGTTCATGCCGGTCAGCTGTTTGCCGGTCTGCGCGCTCGAAATCGCGATCGCGGCCAGCTCATCCGCCGAGGGGTCGGGGATCACGGCGCAGTCGCCGAAGATCAGCACGCCGTTGTCGCCGTATTGCTTGTCGGGCACTTCCATAATGAAAGCGCCGCTTACAACGCTGATACCAGGCGCCGTTTTGATAATTTGCAAAGCGGGCCGCAGCACGTTGCCGGTCGAGTTGATCGCGCCCGCTACCATGCCGTCCGCGTCGCCGCTTTTAACCATTACAGCCCCATAATACAGCGGATCGCCCGTTACGGTGGCTCTCGCCTGTTCGGGCGTCATGCCTTTGGCCTTGCGCAGTTCGTAAAGCAGGTTCGCGTAGGCTTCGGCCTTCGGGCTGGTTTTGGGGTTGATCTGGTCGATACCGGTCAGGTCGGTGCCGGTTTTTGCTGCGACGGCGGCAATTTCCTCCGGCGCCCCAATCAGCGTTACTTTAGCGATTCCCTGATCCGTAATGATCCGGGCAGCCTGTACTGTGCGCGGCTCGGAGCCTTCGCCCAGCACGATGTGCTTTACGTTCTGTTTGGCTTTTGCTTTGATCTTGTCGATAACGGACATGGCGGTTTCCTCCCTAATGTGATAGAATACAATTGCTTGTATCCGTGTATACAACCGAATTAGTATACACCTTTTACCGATAGATTGGAATAGAATCGCGAAAAAACGGAAGCCCGTGCACGAAAAACACAATGTTTTTACGTTTCGCGGCAAAGGAGGAGCATGCGGCCCGTTGTTGGCGTTATTTGCGAATACGATCCCTTTCACATCGGGCATGCGCGGCAGTTTACACTGATTCGCCAGCAGCTCCCCGACGCGCGGATTGTTTGCGTGATGAGCGGTTGTTTTACCCAGCGCGGAATGCCCGCGTTGTTTGCTCCCGCCTTTCGGGCGGAAGCCGCCCTGCGCGCGGGCGCGGACGTGGTGCTGGAACTGCCCTGTACGTTCGCCGTCCGTGAGGCGGAAAACTTTGCATTAGGCGGTGTGAGCCTGCTCAACGCGCTCGGTTGCGTTACTCACCTGTCCTTCGGCCTGGAAATGGAAAATCTGCCCCAACTGCAAGCCGCCGCTGCTGTATTGGAAACGCCGAACGGTATTTTTACGGATACGCTTCATGCTTTGCTGGCAAAGGGTTCCCCTTTCTCCGCAGCACAGGCAGAAGCCGTCGCCGCCTCGCTTGCAGCAGGTCGTGGTAATGATTTTCCCCCACCGGAGGTGCTTTCCCGTCTGCTTTCGCAGCCCAACAACATCCTTGGCATATGCTACCTCCGCGCACTGTTACGTCTAAACAGCAACATCCTCCCCTTGCCGGTTCTGCGCGTGGGCAGATACCATGCCAACGCGCTTACCCGCGAAGGGTATCCCTCCGCGACCGCTGTGCGGAAAGCGTATCTGTCGGGTGATCTTTCCGCCGCGGAACAGGCGTGCGGCTATTCGCTAACCGGTATCCCCTGCCACCGTCCGGAAGCGCTGGATACGGTACTGCTGCATCAGTTGCGCGCCATGGACGCCGACGCGCTCCGTACCTTGCCGGACTGCACCGAGGGGCTGGAAAACCGCATCCTCAAAGCGGCCCACACCGCCGTAAGCCGCTCGGATTTGCTATCGCGCCTGAAAACCCGCCGCTATATCTACACCCGCCTGAACCGGCTGGCAGCCCATGCGCTACTGGGCATCACCGCCCACCTGCTAGCCGCCCACCCCCTGCCGGAGTATGCTCGGTTACTGGGGTTCCGGCAGGAGAGCCGGGAACTGCTGACAACTTTTCGCGGCAGTTCTGTGCCAGTGATCGCCAAAGCCGCGGACGGCAACTCTGCCAATCCCCTTTACGCGCTGGATGCATGCGCCTACGATTTATGGGCGCTTGGCGCAGGGCTTCCGGCAGGGTTGATGTATCAACAAAGAATTGTGAAATGTTGAAATTGCATTTTAACCAAAGGGTTGCAACCCTTTGGAATCTGCATTATACGCCCATAGGGACGTAAGGATTTGCACCTGCGGGTGCGTGCAGGGGGGCCATGCCTGCGGGCATGGGCAGGGGCTTTCCGCTCGCCCCTGCATCCTTCGGGGCATGCGATTGGGATAGGGGGCGAAAGGCTCCCTCTGGGAGTACTGGAATGTCGTCCGCTGCTACCTTCGGTAGCGCGACCGACGATCCAGTCCATCCTGCGAGGGAGCCTTTCGCCCCCACAGCAACAATGTGCATGCGAAGAAAAACGAGGAAACGGGAAAGAGAGCCGTTCACCCACATAATAACAATGCACGTGCGAAAGAAAAACGGGATAGTGTCAAGCAATGTTCGCAAAATCGAAGTACTCCGCGCATGAATTAGGCTGCTTGGGGCAACAGGTTACGAATGGATTCTTCACTGAGATAGGCTCTGGAAACTGACCAATCTTCGGCATA
>JAEWYP010000052.1 GCA_023395615.1 Bacillota bacterium | reverse complement strand
CGGCCGGGCGACCTGATCGGCCGCATCGGCGGAGACGAATTCGTCGGTCTGTTCCTCTCCGAAGACCCGGGGTTTGAAACACAGCTGGAGACGCGTTTTCACAAAATCTGCGCCGACTACAACACCTCGGAGGACAAACCTTACTGGCTGGATATATCGATGGGACTCACGCGCTTTATCTGCCGGCAGGGGTTGGAAATCAGCACCGTCATCGCAGAGGCGGATCAACGGCTGTACGAGGCCAAACGCCGTCGGAAGGATGAGAACCTGCGGCTGAAACGCTTCGTATGATACGGCCCCACAATGTAACGCCGCCAACTGACAAGCACACCACAGGAAAAGGCACGGATTCCGTAACGGGAACCCGTACCTTTATCACTTACATTCCATCCGCCGGAGATCGGTCTCGCCGGTCGCTTCCGTTATTCGGCCACATCCCCGTCGGGTGATTCACTGCGAAGCCCCGCCCAGGCCGGGTCCACATCCAGCGTAGCAAAATAATCATTCGGGGTCTCAGCGCGGCGAATCAGCGCAAAACGGTTATCCTCACGGAAAAGCACTTCCTTGCAGCGCAGCTTTCCGTTGTAGTTGTAACCCATGCTCAATCCGTGCGCCCCCGTGTCGTGAATCACCAGAATATCGCCGATCTCCGCATGCGGCAGCATCCGGTCCACGGCGAACTTGTCGTTGTTCTCGCACAGGCTGCCTGTTACGTCCACCTTCTCGTCATGGGGCAGGTTCTCCTTGCCGACAACGGTAATGTAGTGGTACGCGCCGTACATCGCGGGGCGCAGCAGATCACAGGCGGAAGCGTCCAACCCCAGATAATGCTTGTAAATCCGTTTTTCGTGGGTAATATGTGTAACCAGCCAGCCATGCGGCGCAGTCATGTAGCGGCCCAGCTCGGTTTTGATCGCTACCCCGGCAATGTCCTTTGCGGTCAGTTCTTCCTCGTAGGCGCGGCGCACGCCTTCGCCGATCGCTTCAATGTCCGCTTCTGGCGCGTCCGGCAGGTAGGGTACGCCGATTCCGCCGGACAGGTTCACAAACGCAAGCGAAAGAGCGGTTTCCGCCATCAGCTCCCGACCGGTAACAAACAGCAGCCTCGCCAGCGCCGGGTAATAATCCGGGTCGGTGGTATTACTGCTTAAAAAAGCGTGCAGGCCGAAGCGCTTCGCGCCGTAACCGGCCAGTTGCTTTAGCGCTACGCTCAGCTGCTCACGGGTCATACCATATTTCGCATCGCCCGGATCGCCCATAATGGCGTTGCCCACGCGGAAATGCCCGCCCGGGTTGTACCGCAGGCAGACCGTATCCGGGATACCGCCGTTGTTTTTCAGTTCCTCCACGTGGGTCAGGTCATCCAGGTTCACGGTCGCGCCCAGCCGCCGGGCCAGCGCAAATTCCGCGGGCGGCACGTCGTTGGCGCTGAACATGATGCCGTCGCCGCTGAAGCCGCAGGCCTGCGCAAGCATCAATTCCGTTTCGCTGGCGCAGTCCAGCCCGCAGCCTTCCTCCTTAAAAATCCGCAGAATCGCGGGCGTCGGCAGGGCTTTTACCGCAAAATACTCCCGAAAGTCCGGGTTCCAGCCGAACGCCGCCTTCAGCCTGCGCGCGGTCTGGCGGATACCCCGCTCGTCGTACAGATGAAAAGGGGTGGCAAACTGCCTGCAGGCAGCCGTAAAAACCGAATCACCAAGGGTGAAATTTGGCATATCAACGCCTCCCATTCGTTTTCTGGTTACGGAAAACGTACCCCCGCCTGATTTTTGCCACGGCGGGAGCGCCCCAGGTAAGCGATGATTCCATCACTTCACGGTTGCCAAAGCGGAGTGTTGCAGATTTGGGCAAGAAGAGCCGAAGGAATCGTGGCGCTATTTCAAGGCTTTTCGAACCCGAAGATGCGGTGCTCCGCGAAGGCAGGCGTTGATTCAGCGCTTACCTGGTGGTTCAGGGGCGAAGGGGAGGCGCTTTATTCAGTTTGCAACAGGCGTGCGCACACAACGCAAACCGTAGAGCCAGCGAAAGCGCGCTGTCCCTGCGCCCGGGTTCCATCCGGGGTAAGGCTGTGGTTTCCGTCATCATTCACACCTGCTCCGTCCGCCGGCGGGTCTCCGCCGGGGCGGTTCATTGATCGTCAGTTCAGGTCAATCAGCTTCGCGGTCACGCCCTTGAGCGCGTTCAGTTCCTTCACCAGCCGCTCGATCTCGGCCTTTTCGCCGCAGGGCTGCAGCATAATCAGACCATCGTTGGCGCAGGCGTCGGCGCTCACTTCGTGCAGCCCAAGGCGGGCCTTGATAATACAGCCGTTCTTCGTTAACGCTTCCTGAAAGCTGATTGCATTGGCCACCCGGTTATCCATGCGAACCCCGATAATGTAGTAACACGACATGGCAATCCCTCCTTACGACGATTATCAACAGTCTGCCGCCGATTGAAACCCTTTCTTCCTGCCGGGGCAAACCCGAATCACCTTGTTGAACGGCTTGGTTCCTGCCGTCCGTTCTGTTCTCTGTTATCCGGCAGACAGGGCAACGCCGGATTGATTCGCGGGTTCAAATTCCTTCTCTACGCAATCCAAGGCCCAAAGTCATTGTAACGCATATCGCATGACGGATCAAGCCACTCCGTTATCCTTTTATTTCGCTTCACAATTTGCGCCATCCGTTCCTGTGGAATTCAGGATGTCCGGGGAGTATTCAACTGTTTTCTCATTACAAACTCCTGCTCCGCTTCAAGGCACATCGAGAATCCGCATTTTCTGTACATTTCGATTGGGCCGCAGTTCTTCAGGGCTTCGTCGACAGGTTCCCGATTCGGATACGCCTCCACAAAATCAAAGCCCTCCTGAGCGGCATCATTACATACACGTTGCAACAGGCGCGTCGCAACGCCGTGCCTTTTCATTTCCGGCGCAACGGTGAAGCAGAATACGGATTTCACTTTGATCCCCGCGTCGGATGCCTCGGCAGGCACGTAACCCAGATACCGCCGCCAGCCGTAGCATTTCTGGCAAACCGCTTTATCATTGGCGTTACACCAGCCCACAGCCTTGCCGCCGGCATAAGCCAGATACCCCCGGATAGCGCCATTTTTGACACATTGGATGGCGTATTGCCTTCGTTTCTCAGCCGAGGACAGGTATCTGGCCTCATAGTCCCCGCTGCAATCATCGCTGCACCAGGGCACGCAATAGCATCGATGCTCCTCCCTGCAATCGTCATGCGGCGTTGTATCAAAAAACCGCGCATATTCTTCCGCCAGGTCGGGCGTCAGGGGTCGAATCTCGATATTCATGCGTTGTTCCTCCCATCCGTTGCGTTGCTGTACTCTTCGGCCATCTTTTTACCCACGGTCGGCCGGCACAGCCCGTGTCGAAAGCAGGCGTTAAAACGCGATCCCCGCGGTTCTCCGCCGGATGCCTTCCACCAGCCCATAGGCTTCGTCCATCATCCGTTGCGGTTGCGTGGAAAAAAACTCCACGATCGGTTCGTTCTTGCGGAGGTTCCACCGTCCCGCCACCTGCCCGTTGAGGGCGATGGTGGGGAGGCATATCCCCGATTTCAGAATCACAGCGTTTTTGTATTCGGGCGGCAGCACCGCGCTCCGCTCGGTATAGGACACGATCAGCGGATCGAACCCGGACAGCAGCGTAAGCTTCGGAATCTCCCCCGTCTCCATGGGGCTGTCCACAAAGTAATAACTGTTCCCGCGATATTCCAGCCGGGCAAATTCCTCCAGATTCAACGCTTGCAGCTTTTGCCTGCCCTCGTTTCCCAGCCCGAAAAACCACGCCGCGTCCGCAAGCGTTGCCGGCCCGTACGCCGCAAAGAACCTGCGGAGCAGCACGGGCAACACCTCGTCGGCTGTTTGCGTCGGTTCGGCGTCGATCAGGTCAAAGTCGCGGCTAGTCATATCGCGGAAGGCGACTTTGCCAAGGCGGGCCAGATACACAAAGATGCCGCCCCACGGCGAAAAAAGCCTGCCGATCACCTCGTCGTCGTAATCGTGGGCAAAGATCCGCCGCATTTCGGCGCGGGAGTATACGCCATCTTCCATCAGGGCGGTCACCCGTTCAATGACCTCCGCCATCTGCGCCTCGCCAAGGAGCCACTCATAGGAGCATTCCCCGGCATGAAGGGCCAGCAGCTGCGGCAGCTCGTCATACACCACACCGTGCAGCGTGCCGCGATACAGCCACGTTTTAGTCAGCGCGTTTTTCCAGCCGGTGATATCCGCGCCGCGAATCAGCGCGGAAAAAGCCACATTCCGGTGAAACCAGCAATGCAGCCCAAGCAGTTCCCGGGAAAGCTGAACGATGTCCCCGCACTTGCGCGACAGATACAACCCATTCATGCGCCTTTGCAGGATTTGCTCTGTAATTTTGTCCACTTCGTCGGTCTCCCCTTCTGTTCCTCAGATAAGAGCTGATTCAATCACTTCGCGGCTGCCAAAGCGGAGTGCCGCAGATTTGGTAAAGAAAAGCCGAAGGAATCGTGGCGCTATCTCAAGGCTTTTCGAAGCCGAAGATGCGGTGCTCCGCGAAGGCAGGCGTAAAGGGATTGATTCAGCGCTTACCTGGTGGTTCAGGGGCGAAAGGGAGGCGCTTTATTCAGTTTGCAGCAGGCGTGCGCACACAACGTAAACCGTAGAGCCAGCGAAAGCGCGCTGTCCCTGCGCCCGGGTTCCATCCGGGGTAAGGCTGTGGTTTCCGTCATCATTCACACCTGCTCCGTCCGCCGGCGGTTCGCCGCCGGGGCGGTCCATTGATCGTCAGTTCAGGTCAATCAGCTTGGTAGTTACGCCCTTTAGCGTATTCAATTCCTTCACCAGCCGCTCATTCTCGGCCTTTTCGCCGCAGGGCTGCAGCACAATCAGACCATCATTGGCGCAGGCGTCCGCGCTCACTTCGTGCAGCCCAAGGCGGGCCTTGATAATGCAGCCGTTCTTCGTTAGCGCTTCCTGAAAACTGACCGCGTTGGCTACCCGATTACCCATGCGAACCCCGATAATGCAGTAACACGACATGGCAATCCCTTTTCGCGATAATTATCAACAGTGTTCTATAAAGCCAAACTACTCGGGCGTTGTTCCCCATAAGTTTCCGTTCCATAGGTTCGAAGTTTCCTAATGATTCCCTTTCCGGTGTGTAAAGATCATCCATATGGCGAAGATGCCATATTCTTCGTTCGCCCTCGAACAACAACCCAACCAAGTGAAAGAATCGTACCATGGTACGGTTTGAAATACAATACGGGATGTAAAACATCCTCACCGCATCACTCATAGGCTTCCTTTTCGTTTGCCGCCTAAACCAGCAGTATAAAACATGTTTCGCTGCTTAGCTGATCCGGGTCATCACAACCCTTTCCGGCAACCCACCGCATTCCTCCGCTCTACAGTCCGCAACCGCAAGGAATCAGCAGCGCATTATATTGACAATTGAATGTCCGATAAAAAGGGCTCCATGATCTTCGCATTCTGAGGGGCTCCGTTAATCAAGGCGCTGTATAGAATGGCGGCATGAACCGGTAGCCAGGCCTCCACTCGTTCCCGTTTCATATGGGTTTGCGCCAGATATTTGTCCAGATAACGACCTGCAAAATGATCATAAATTCCATTCAAAACGTCATTCATCAGCAGGGAAACAAGATAGGTATGCGCCACATCCCCGGCTGGATCGCCGGTCATTGCGGAATCCCAGTCGATGATGATCAGTTTTCCCCCATTGTTAATCACATTCAAAGCATGATAATCATTGTGGCACAGCGCGCTACCATCGGGCAGCCTGTTTACGCGATCCAAAAGCTTCCCGCGCAGCTCGTCTGAAAGGTTGGAAGGATTCGCAAAAACTGCAGCATAGGTCTGCCGTGCAGCCCCTAAGCCGATAGCAGTCCGGTTGTGCAGCTGTACCTGCAAGTCCACAAGCTGCTGCACATACGCATCAATCGCTTCCCTGTCCCGTTTCTGCGCCGCCTCGATAATCAAATCTGTTACCGGCTTTCCGGCGACATAATCCATCTCCATTACGATATGCCCTCCCTCGGTATATACGCCATGGATATTGGATACAGGAATCCCTTCACGCTGCGCCAGAGCCAGAGCAAAGCCTTCATGCATGGCGCTGTAGAGCTCATGGCCTTCGCTTAATACCTTATATACCGTATCTCCTTTTCTGTACACCTGGCATTGAGCGCCCTTTCCGATCGGGGTTCCATATTTTTTCAGAAAATATTCCCAGTTGTTCATAAGCCTCTTCCTTTCATTCGTACTGCATACTGTGGATGCGGGCAAGCTCCGCAGGGTGGCACTTTTCACCTGTCCCCATTCTTTCTGCCAAAGATACGTCGACAATCGTTTCCCGAACGAAAACACATCTTTACCAGACACGCTTCCCTCCCGATCAATATCCCCCTATGCTTTGGCAGGCTGACGATAACGAAGTACAATCAGCTGCGTAACCGGCTTTGTCAGTAGCGATACGTAGATTGTACGAACGATGAAGTATTGGAAGAAGTTTAAAATATCAAAGCCAAAGAACGTTAGCACCGCCCATAACACCGCTGCAGAAATGACCATGATGGGAAGCATCAGCACCAGCATCAGGAGAAACGGCTTTTCCGGCAAGCGGGCGATCCACGTGCGCTTATCAAACGGTGGAAGCTGCCCCGCGTCCCGGGATGTCCGAATTGTTTTTGTTACGGGATATACCATGCGCAACGACAGAATAAACCCCAGAATCAAACCGCCGATTACAATGCCGGAACGGGTTGTGGCGGTGATCAGCACATTATGCCCCTCCACCAGCAAGGTTCCGCCAAAAATGAGGCCCATGATCATATTGAAACCGAAATCATCGGTAATGGTATTGAACAGGTTCCGTATTGTTTCTTTCCGGGGTAAAGGATTACGGATCGCCGCCGTACCGGTCTGCTCAGGCTGGTCGGGCTGCATACAGTCCGGCTGCATCAGCCGCAGAATCACAAGGTCCGCAAGTTTTACAGACAGAACCAAAGAATATGCCAGCTTCCAAACAAGAAAACGCAGAGGGGTAAAGGTTTTAATCTCAAAAAACCACACAACCGCCACCGACAGGCATCCCATGAACACGGCAAACAGGATGCTTAACGCAATCGTAAGCGGCACAGGTTTACGCGGCAACTTTTGCAGCCACCGGTTCTCAGGCACCTGCCGGGGCAAGCCGCCTTCCATCCTTATTTTTCGTATCTTCGGATAGATCACCGCAACAGAGATGATACTGGTGGTCGCGCCGCAAATCAAGGCATCCAGAATCAGACTGTCTCTACTGATCCAGCCCAGCAACCAAAGGGCAATGGCGATCAGGAGGTTTACAGCAAGGGTAATTACAAGCCCCTGCCATGTGTTAACATAGGGCAAGCCATTGAGGGTTTGTTTCTTATGGTTTTTCATAACGATATACCCCCTGATTTTATTAATCAGTGAATCTTTTTCATATTTCCCAACCATTATCTCTGTTTTGATTATAGGCGTACCGGCACGGATTTGCAAGGAAAACGACAAAACAGACCACGCGTGAATTCGCCCCGTCTATGTGATCAGGCTTGATCTGCTTTATCTCTCCCGGAATACCGAATGGGAAGATACATTTCAGGGAAATTGATGGAATATAATAGAGTTCGAAATTTCACAAAGCAATGGCAAAGTCATTGGTACTCCGCTGGAATGAATGATGTTGAGGCATTCACAAAGGAGGAGCAATCCAATAGCCAAGAAAAGCGATACCACAAATCTCACGGAATTGCTACTGCGGTGTATGGAAGAAGCGGATCCAATGCTCAGCATGCTGGAATGGCTCTGCGCTCAACTGATGGAAGCGGAAGTATCCAACAAGTTAAGGGCGGAGAAGAACGAGCACTACGACGATCGAATCAGCAGCCTGAGCGGTTATCGTCCACGCCGATACGATACCCGGATGGGCACTATGTATTTGAGGTGCTTTTCGCGAAAAGAAAAACCACCTGAAAGTGTTGATTTCAGGCGGTTTTCGTGGTCGAGGTGACAGGATTTGAACCTGCGACCTTTTGGTCCCGAACCAAACGCGCTACCAAACTGCGCTACACCTCGACGGGGAAAAGGGAATGGAGCCAATAAAGGGACTCGAACCCTTGACCTGCGGTTTACGAAACCGCTGCTCTACCAGCTGAGCTATATTGGCGCGTCAGCGAGAGTTATTATAGCAAATACCAAAATGTTTGTCCAGCATTTCCAGTAAAAAGTTCAGCCCGTGCGGCGCATGCGCCGCGCGCCACCCTTGATTTTCCCGCTTTGCTGTGTTACAACTTACACATCGGCATCTCGCCGATATGTATAGGAGGTTTTATGTCGCATTCCCTTACGCCGGAAGCCCGCCTGCGCCAGATGACGGAAACGCCGATCCCCAGGCTGCTGTTTACGCTTTCGACTCCAACAATTATCAGTATGCTGATCTCCGCCCTTTATAATATGGCGGATACGTATTTTGTAGGGTTGATCGGTAACCCAAGCGCTACGGGCGCCGTAGGCGTATGCCTGCCGCTGATGGCCATTATTCAAGCTGTCGGCTTTACTTTTGGTCAGGGCTCCGGCAATTTCATCTCCCGCGCGTTGGGCGCCCGGGATCACGACGGTGCGGAGCGTATGGCCAGTACCGGTTTCTTCTCCTCGCTGCTCGCGGGGTGTGTGCTGGGCGGTCTGGGGTTGCTGTTTCTACGGCCGCTGGTTGGCCTGTTGGGTTCCACCCCGACCATCGCCCCCTACGCGGAAGGGTACGCGGGGTATATCCTGATCGGAACGCCCTGGTTGCTTTCCAGCCTTGTCCTCAATAACCAGCTGCGTTTTCAGGGCAACGCGTTTTTCGCGATGATCGGTATCACCGCAGGCGCGATACTGAATGTGGCGCTGGATCCTCTGTTTATCTTCACGCTCGGCATGGGCGTTTCGGGCGCGGCACTGGCAACCATCATCAGCCAGTTCGTCAGCTTCGTACTGTTGCTGGCAGGTACCCATCGGGGCGGCTCCATCCGTATCCGGCCCCGTTTGTTCACCCCAACCGCTTCACTGTTTATGGAAATTTTCCGCGGCGGCATCCCGTCGTTGCTACGGCAGGGGCTGGCGAGCATCGCAACCATCGCGCTCAATTTTTCAGCAGGCGCGTTTGGTGACCCGGCCGTCGCCGCCATGAGCATCGTTGGCCGTGTTACGTTCTTCGCAGTGTCCGCGGTGATCGGCTTCGGGCAGGGGTTCCAGCCCATCTGCGGGTTTAACTACGGGGCCGGCCGGTATGACAGGGTGCGTTCCTCATTCTGGTTCTCCGTACGCTTTTCATTCGTGGTTCTTCTGGCTGCATCCATCGCCGGTGAGCTGTTCGCCCCGCAGATCGTGAATCTGTTCCTGCAGGGGCATCCCGACGTAACGCAGATCGGCGCGCTGGGGCTTCGGATGCAGTGCATCCTTTTGCCGCTTTCCGGATTTATCATGATGAGCAACATGATGCTGCAAACCATGGGCATGGCCCGCGAAGCGTCACTGGTGGCCGCCTCGCGGCAGGGACTGTTCTTCCTGCCTGCGGTTTTGCTGTTGCCTTATGCTTTCGGCCTGTTCGGAGTACAAATTTCCCAGACCGTATCCGATTTCTGTTCGCTGCTGATTACTGTGCCGCTGACCCTGCGAGTGCTCAACAACCTGAAAAAACGAGAGGAGGAACGGCCCGCCGTAAAGAGTGAGGCCGTATCTGCCCATGTACCGGTATGACGCCGTGCTGTTTGATCTGGATGGAACCCTGCTTAACACGCTGGAGGACCTGACCGACGCGGTCAACCACACCCTGCGCCAATTCGGCCACCCCACACGCACAGCGGACGAGGTTCGCCAGTTCGTCGGCAACGGGGTTCGCAAGCTGATTGAGCGCGTACTGCCGCAAGGCGCCGCCGACCCGGAGATGGAGCCTGCGCTTGCCGAGTTTCGCCGTTATTACACCGCGCACTGCAACGTGCACACCCATCCATACGACGGTGTGCCGGAAATGCTGGCGGCCTTACAGGAAGCCGGTATCCGGCTCGGCATCGTATCCAACAAGAACGACTCGGCGGTACAGGCGCTGGCGGAGGCTTTCTTTGGCAGCCTTGTGTCCGTTGCCGTCGGTGGCAGCGACGGCGTACCCCGCAAGCCCGCGCCGCAAATGCCGCTTCTCGCGCTGGAAGCACTGAACGCCACGCCGGAGCGCACCCTGTATGTCGGGGACAGCGACGTGGACGCGCAAACCGCGCTGAACACCGGTATGGATTGTATGCTGGTCAGTTGGGGATTTCGCGGACGCGAGCTGCTGGAAGCGCAGCATCCCCTCTTTTTTGTGGATGACGCGGCGGAAATTCCCGCGCTGGTGCTGCAGGCGGCAAGCGGGGACGATTAATCATCGCGTTTCGTGATTGGGATCATTCTTTACAGGCTGCTAGACGGTGCGGAATTATGTTGATGCACATCCGCACTCCTGATTCCCCCGGTTCCAAGCCGTCGGCCCCTGCCGACAAGGAGGCGTTATGAACCCGTTCTTTGCCTACTTAAACCGCCTGAAGCTGATCCGCCGCTGGGGGCTGATGCGCAACACCGTGCCGGAAAACGACATGGAACACAGCATGCAGTGCGCCATGATCGCGCACGGTCTGGCGGCGCTGGCCCGGGAACGTCACGGCCGCGACGTAAACCCGGAAACCGTTCTTTCGCTGGCCCTGTACCACGACGCGGGCGAGGTGATTACCGGCGACCTGCCCACGCCGGTGAAATATAAAAACACCGAAATCAAGGGCGCATATAAACAGATTGAAGCCATGGCGAGCGAGCAGCTGCTGGCCATGCTGCCCGCCGATCTTCGCCCCGCCTATCGCCCCTATCTGCTGCCGGACGAAACCGCCTACGAGTGGAAGCTTGTCAAGGCGGCGGATCGCATCAGCGCCTACCTGAAATGTATCGAGGAGCAAAACCTGGGCAACCGGGAGTTCGATCAGGCCCGTGCCACAGTGCTGGAAAGCATCAAAAAAAGTGATCTGCCCGAAGTGGCGGAGTTTATGAATGAATTCGTACCGAGCTTTGAACTGTCGTTGGATCAACTGAGTAAGTTATGACAAACCATACCATCGATCCTCCTGCGACGGAACCACTCCGCTTCATCCCCCGCGACCCCGTCCACCCGGACGCGGCGGCGCTGCTGCATGAGCTGAATGTCACTCTGCATAACATAACCGGCTGCGACGGCAGCGCTTCCTTCGATATGCGGGATGTGCGGGAGCCGGGCGCGGCTTTTCTGATCGCCTATCGGGGCGATTCTCCCGTTGCCTGCGGCGGTTTCCGTCCGTTTGGCGATCATACTGCCGAAGTGAAACGCGTTTACGCCCGGGAGCACGGCGCGGGCGCGCCCCTGCTGCGGGCGCTGGAAGCGCTGGCCGTAAAACAAGGTTATTCCCGCCTCGTATGTGAAACACGGCGCGTTAACACTCGTGCGGTCGCTTTTTACCTGCGCGCCGGCTGGCATGAAACGGAGTCGTACGGAAAATACGCCGGCAGGCCGGAAGCCATCTGTTTTGATAAAGAGCTGTAATATTTTCCGCTGTCCAATTGCAAGGAGTAATAATATTTTCATTGACAAACTACTTACAGGATGCTAACCGTAGATTGCTCAAAAAGGTTCAGATGCCAGGAAGCAAGGGCGGCAAAGGGTTGAGCTTACTCGTTCGTAAGTGAAACCCCTTGCCGTCCCGTAGCTGACAACGCAGATGAGCCTTTTTCAGCAATCTGAGCGCGGGGAACGATGTTTCCTCCGCGCTTTTTATGATTCACTCTATCGGCGCCCGGCGTTTATCGCCCGATCAGCCTTCTGCGGTTGTCGTCCAGGAACTTGCCCAGATCGGCCAGATTCTCCAGCGCCTTACCGCATCCCATTACCACGTTGGTCTGCGGGTCCTCGGCCACGGAACAGGGCACCTTCAGCGCGTCGGCGATGGCCTCGCACAGGCCGAACAGCTCCGCGCCGCCGCCGGTAAGCAGAATGCCGTATTCAAAAATGTCCGCCGCCAGCTCCGCGGGGGTATGCTCCAGCACGCCGTGGATGCTCTCAATCAGCTGCTGCAGCGGTTCGTCGATGGCCTCGGTCACGTCGTCGCTGGTGATGCGCATGGTCTTGGGCAGGCCGGAGATCAGATTGCGGCCGGTTACTTCCATATACAGCTGGTCGCTGCGCGGGATGGCAGAGCCAATGTTGATCTTCAGTTCCTCCGCCGTACGTTCGCCGATCAGCAGATTGTGCTTGCGGCGCAGGTAACGGATAATCGCGTCGTCCAGCTTGTCCCCGCCCACTTTGGAGCAGTCGCTTACGACCACCTTGCCCAGGCTTAGCACCGCCACATCGCTTACCCCGGCGCTGATGTCCACGATCATGGTGCCATACGCCTCGTCGATAGGCAGGCCCGCTCCGATCGCCGCCGCGATGGTGCGATCCAGCAGCTGCGTACGGCGCATGCCCGCGTCAAACATCGTAGAGATGATAGAGCGACGCTCCATCTCGTTTACCCCGGTGGGCAACGACAGAATGGCGCGCGGACGCGCAAACATATGCTTGCCAATCGCCTTGAGCACAAAGCCCTTCAGCATATAGCTGACCAGCTCGTAGTCCGAAATCACGCCTTCGCGCAGAGGGCGGATTGCCAGAATATTGCCGGGGGTGCGGCCGATCATTCGCCGGGCTTCCTCGCCAAAGGCCAGCACATCGCGCGTGTCCCGGTCGATGGCGACCACGGTAGGTTCACGCAGGATGATGCCTTTGCCCTTCATGTAAATCAATATATTCGACGTGCCCAGGTCGACCGCCAGATCGTTTACGCTCGCCATGCTGAACCCCTTTATCTGCAAAATTCGGCCTCGTCTGCCGAAGAAAACTCCGCCTGTACCCCATAAATTACATACCCATAGCAGAAAACACTTCGCTGTTCCGGTTGGGAAATCCTCTTTTACGCCATCCGGGCCTCCTGCACGGTCGGGTTAGAAGCGTGAGCCCCTGCCGTTGCTTACGGTGCAATTTCCTCGCCACGCACGGCTTATGCCTACGGTTTGGCCTGGTTTGCAGCCGTACCGCCGTCCCCATCCGGCAGTTCCCACGCATAAAACACACGCGTCAGCTCCAACCCGCAAGCCGGAGCCGTCGGCCCCAGCACCAGCCGATCGCCGGTTTCCAGCGCCGTACGGAACACCGTTTCCGGCAGTTTCCCTTTGCCGATTTCTACAAGCGTGCCCGCGATGATCCGCACCATATTGTATAAAAACGCGTTGCCGCGCAGCGTAAGCGTAAATTCGCAGCCTTCCTGCGCAAGGGTGGCGGTATGCAGCGTACGTACGGTGGTTTTCGCCGTACCTCCGCTGGCCTGGAACGCCGCGAAATCGTGCGTGCCCAGTATGTCCGGCAAGGCGCGGCGCATCGCCTCCCCATCCAGCGGCACAGGCACAAACGCGGTCAGGTTCCGGTACAGGGCGCTTGCCTGCCGCGAGTTGTGAATTCGATACACATATTGCTTGCCCTTCGCGTCAAAACGGGCATGGAAGCACCCGTTCACCTCGCGGCCTTCCAGCACGCGGATGTCCGGCGGCAGGCAGGTGTTCATCGCGTTGGGGAAGCGGTCGGCGGGAATGTGGCAGGCGGTATCAAAATGCGCGCGCTGGCCCAGTGCGTGTACGCCCGCGTCGGTGCGGCTGGCCCCCATAAAGGAAACCGTTTCCCCGGTCAGTTTCCGCAGAGCTTCTTCCAGCCGTTGCTGCACGGTCATGGCGTTCAACTGCCGCTGCCAGCCCGCATAGGCGGTACCATCGTAGCTGACGGTCAGCAGGATACGTCGCTTGCCCACACCCGCGGTCAGCCCGTCCCGGTTCACCCATTCGGCGGGATGCCCGCTCTCCGCCTCTGCCTGCGGGCCTAACGGTTCCGTCGCCATATACGCACCCCCTTCCGTACGGTTTGCCCCCGAATTCCAAAACCGCCACAACGCACCCATTGCGTCTGCCTTTGCAAAGCATGAATCTTACGCAAAAGCAAACTCACCCCTCTGTTTCTTCGGGTGTCCCGGTTTTGGCAAAGCACGCCTCAGCAGGCGCGGGGAGTTGGAAACCCAGGTATTTATAGCAATCAGAACAGTATTTGCCCCACCACCACCGCCGCGATCGCCACAGCGGTAATCAGGAACGCCCAGCCGTCCTCGGATGTGAAACGCAGCACCCGCAGGCGCGTGCGGCCCTCGCCGCCGTGGTAACAGCGCGCCTCCATCGCCATCGCCAGTTCCCCGGCCCGGCGGAAGGCGCTTACAAACAGGGGCACCAGCAGCGGCACCATCGCCTTGGCGCGCGTAATCAGGTTACCGGTCTCAAAGTCCGCACCGCGCGCCTGCTGCGCTTTCATAATTTTATCGGTTTCCTCAATCAGGGTCGGGATAAAGCGCAGGGCGATGGTCATCATCATGGCCAGCTCGTGCGCTGGAAAGTGCACCACCTTCAGCGGTTTTAACAAAATTTCGATCCCGTCGCTCAGCGCCACGGGCGAAGTGGTCAGCGTAAGCACGGAGGTACCCACCACCAGAAAGACCAGTCGCATGCAAAAATGAACTGCCAGCAGCGCGCCCTCCCGCGTGATCGTAAAGATACTCCAATGGACCCATACTGTGGTACCGCCGGAAAAGAACAGGTTGAGCACAAAGGTAAGCACCAGCAAAAACCGCAGGGGTTTGATGGATTTCAGCAGCTGCCCGAACGACAGGCCGGCAAGCCGCGCCGCCAGCGCGATGTACAGCGCGGGCACCACGTACCACAGCGGGCTGGTCACCAGAAAAATCAGCACGATGTACGCGGTGGTCAGCGCGATTTTGGTACGCGGGTCCAGCCGGTGCACTACGGTGTTGCCGGGCATATACTGCCCCAGCGTAATATCCTTAAGCATCAGGCGCGGCCCCCTCTCCGGCGATGTCAGCCGCAGGCGGAACGATTCCCGCCAGCGTAAGCACCGCGTCGCGCACCTCGGGCAGGGTGTACAGATCGTCCGGCAGGGCATACCCCGCCTGCCGAAGCCGCCAGCAAAGCTCCGCGCCCTGCGGCGCGCCCAGCCCCACGGCCTTCAGCTCGTCGCGGCGGCGGAACACCTCCCGCGGGGTTCCGCTCATCACCAGTTCGCCCCGGCTCATCACCAGAAGCCTTGTGGCGAGGGAAGCAATATCGTCCATGCTGTGGCTCACCATGATCACGGTCATGCCGGTTTCGGCATGCAGCCGACGGATCATCGCAAGGATCGCACGCCGCCCGCGCGGGTCCAGCCCGGCGGTCGGCTCATCTAAAATCAGAGTTTTGGGACGCATGGCCAATACGCCCGCGATAGCCACGCGGCGCATCTGCCCGCCGGACAGCTCAAATGGGGAGCAGCTGCCTACCTTGTCCCTGTCCAGCTCCACCTGCGCAAGCGCCCAGTTAACCCGCTCTTCAATTTCCGTTTTGGTCAGACCCATGTTTTTCGGGCCGAAAGCTACGTCCTTGGCTACCGTTTCTTCAAACAGCTGATATTCCGGATACTGGAACACCAGCCCCACTTTCTTGCGCACATCCAGCAGTTTAACGCCCTTCTGGGTAATATCCACGCCGTCCACCAGCACGCGGCCCTCGGTGGGTTTCAGCAGGCCGTTCAGGTGCTGTACAAAGGTAGTTTTACCGGAGCCGGTGTGCCCCAGCACCCCCACAAATTCCCCGTCCTCAATCGTCAGGTTCAGGTCGTGGACGGCGGTAGCGGAAAACGGGCTGCCGGGCAGGTAGGTATGGGTCAGGTGTTCTACCTGGATAGGCATTGCGTCAGCTCCTTTGCCATATCGTCCACAGTCAGGATGCCCGCAGGCAGCGGCAGGCCGCCTTCGCGCAGCATATCCGCCAGCTCCGCCATCGGCGGCACGTCCAGCCCCAGCGCCTTTACTTCCTCCACGCGGGAAAACACCTCGCGCGGGGTACCGTCCATAGCGATTGCGCCATGGTGCAGCACCACTACCCGGTCGCTCTGCGCGGCTTCCTCCATAAAATGCGTTATCCACACGACCGTGATACCCTTTTCCCGGTTCAGTTTGCGAACGGTGGAAAAAACCTCTTCCCGGCCGGAAGGGTCCAGCATGGCGGTTGCCTCGTCCAGTATCATCACTTCCGGGCGCATGGCCAGCACCCCGGCCACGGCCACGCGCTGTTTCTGCCCGCCGGACAGCATATGCGGCGCGGCGGCGGCGTATTCGGTCATTTTTACGGCGTTCAGCGCCTCGTCAATACGGGGCAGCATCTCCGGCTGGGGCACGCCTAAATTTTCCAGACCGAAAGCCACGTCCTCCCGCACAACGGTCGCCACAATCTGGTTGTCCGGATTCTGGAACACCATGCCCGCGTGTTTGCGCACGTCCCAAAGATGCTCCTCCTGCGCGGTATCCAGCCCGCATACCAGCACGCGGCCTTCGGCGGGCAGGTACAGCGCGTTCATCAGCTTCGCCAGCGTGCTTTTACCGGAGCCGTTATGCCCCAGCACCGCCACAAACGAACCCCGGGGAATGGACAGCGTTACGTGGTCCACCGCCTCCGGGCCGTCGTCCTCGTACCGGTAGGCCGCCGCCTGTATTTCAATAGGGTTAATGCAATCCATAGGTTCTCCTTCAATCAACAGATCAGCTTTCGCAGGCTGGTTACGGTTTAGCGGAAGTCGGCAACAGGTCGGGGCGATTTTGCCGTGCCCAGGCGAGCGCGTCGCGCTCGTCCGCGGCCAGCTGCGCCTGTAGCGCCGCCAGCGTGGGAAAGCGCTTCTCCGGCCGTAAATAGTGCAGGTAGCATAAGGTAAGCACCTGTCCGTACAGGTCTCCGCCCGCGTACCCCAGCAGATGGCTCTCGATCGTCGCGCGGCCCTCCGGCGCAGTCGGATGCCGCCCCTGGTTGAGGATAGCGAGGTAATGCCGATCGCCCGTCCGCGCCTCGGCCACATACACGCCGTCCGGCGGCAGGTCGGTGCCGGGCGGATAGGCCAGATTCGCGGTCGGAAAGCCCAGTTCCGAACCCAGTCGCTTGCCGGGCACCGTAACACCGGAAATGGTAAACGGAAGCGGTATGCTCATTGAACCGTCACTTTCACCAGCGCGTCCGCCAGCGTGTTCAGCTGATCGTCCTGCAGGCCGTTCGCATTCATGTCGCCAACTTTATCGCTTTTCTGAATCTGGGCAACTACAAAACGGTCAAAGCCCTTCTGTGCTTCCAGTTTCATTTCGCCGCCTACCCCGTCGGCAAACACGGCATGCGCCGCCAACGGTTCCCCGATCTGCTTGCCAAGCATACTGCGCACATCGTCGCTTCCACAGCGACAGGCGTACAGCGCCAACGGCTTTTGCATAAGCGCCGCCTTGTACTGCCGGGCAAAGGCAACCGAACGCTTATGCCAGCGGCCAATGCGCACGCTGCCGCCCAGCACCACCGCGTCCGCGGCGGCAAAGTCGGGGCGGCCCTCGGTCAGGTTGGTCACCGTCGCTTCGGCACCGCGGGCTGTAAACAATTCCGCCAGCCTTTTCGCGGCCTTTTCGGCAGTTCCGGTTTTTGTTGCGTACAGAATGGCAACCTTCATTGCATTCCCTCCTCCGCGATGGTACACGGATCAGCACGGCGGTATTCCGCCGTGACAATGAATTATACATCATGCGGCGCGGGCGCGTCAAACAAAGGCGCTTCGGCGGGTTGGGCTACTTCGCGCAGCGGTTTGCGGGCACATGTTTCTTCTGCGGCGCATGCGTCCCCAGCCACGCGACAAAGCGCCTTCCGGCCCGCCGATGTTTCACATCAAAAATAATCCGACCTTTCACGCCCGGTTCTTTGGCCACCATAATCCGCAGTGCGGTATTTCATCATTCCGGGTAATGCAGGCCGTTAAACGCGGCCTGCTCAAAAAGGTTCAAATGCCAGGAAGCAAGGGTGGCAAGGAGTTGAGTTTATCGTTGGTAAGGGATGCCCTTTACCATCCCGTAGCCGGCAACACAGATGGGCCTTTGTAAGCAGGCTGAAGGGGCGCGCTTCCGTTGCGGAAACGCGCCCCTTTTTTCAATTCGTGTGATACGGTTGTCTTACGCTTCGGCCTTCTGCACCTTCGCGCCGGGCTTGGCTTTCTTTTTACGGTTCAGATAACGCTCTTCCAGATACGCCCAGTAGTAACCGGACATCAGAACGGAGCTGTACAGGCCGGCGAGGATACCAACGATGATGGGCAGGGTGAACTCCCGGATGGACGCGACACCCATGATGTACAGGCAAACCACCGTAAACAGCGTAGTAAGCGTGGTGTTGACGGTACGGCCCAGGCACTGGGTAACGGAGAGGTTCACTACTTCTTCCCGCTTCATCTTGGCGTATTCGTGTTTGCGATTATTCTCGCGGATACGGTCGAATACCACGATTGTATTGTTGATGGAGTAACCAACGATGGTCAGCATCGCGGCGATAAAGGAGCTGTTCATCTGGACGATGTTGCGCAGAATCACCATGAAGCTGATCATAATCAGCACATCGTGCAGCAGCGTAAGGATCGCTGCGATGCCGCTGAACAGGTCGAACCGGATGGCAATATAACCCAACATCAGAACGGAAGCAAGACACACGCTGATGATCGCGTTGCGCACCAGCGTTGCGCCCGCAACGGGGCCTACGTAAGTTGCCGTCGCGTTGGTGGTATCCATATCCGGATACTTCGCCAGCAGGGTGGTTTCCAGCCCGGATTGCAGCTTTTGGATTTCCTCTTCCGAGCTCAGCTTGGGAATGCGGATATCCAGTGTGGTTTTGTCGGTGCCGGTTGTGGATACTTTAAAATCGGTCAGGCCCTGCGCGCGCAGCGCATCTTCCACGTCGCTCTGTTGGAAGGTGGAATTCATGTTGTAGGTAATGTTCAGGCCGCCCGCAAAGTCAATGCCGTAGTTGATCCCGTAGCCGAAGATGGACATCACCAGCGCCACCAGCATAATCGCCAGCGCGAAAATCGTGGCGGGAACAGAATAGTTTTTAAAAAGTACTTTCATGTTACTTCGCCTCCCCGGCAACCGCAGCAGGCTGTACCGCATGCTTCTTCATGCCGATCACATACAGATTCGGGTCTTTGAACAGGGTGACCATCCGGGAGAGCAGGAACCGGGTGACCGTGATGGCCGTAAACATGCTGGCGATTACGCTGAGCAGCAGCGTGGTGGCAAAGCCCTGTACCGAGCCTGTGCCGTAGAACAGCAGAACGATCGCCGCGATAATGGTGGTAATGTTGGAGTCAAGCACCGCGCTCATGGCGTTTTTGAAGCCGATGCGCACAGCGTGCATCATCGGGCGGCCCAGATAGGCTTCCTCTTTCACACGCTCGAAGATGATAACGTTCGCATCCACGGCCATGCCGATACCAAGGATAATACCGGCGATACCGGGCAAGGTGAGCTGGATGCCGGGAACCACTGCGATCAACAGGAACATCAGGATGATGTAGATGCACAGCGCCCAACTGGCCAGCACGCCAGCGAGGCGGTAGCGGCCGATCATCAGGAGCATGACCAGGAAAATACCGATAATGGCGGCGTTCACGGAGGTAGTCAGCGCGTTGTCGCCAAGGGTAGCGGAGATGGTATCCAGTTTATCCTGGCGCAGGTCCAGCGGCAACGCGCCGCTTTGCAGCTGCAGGGCGTAAGTTTCCACCTGATCCTGTGTAAACGAACCGGTGACCAGGATGCTGCCGCCATAGATGGCTTCGTCCACCTTGGGGCTCATCAGCTCTTTGCCGTCCAGCTGAATCGAAATCGTCTTGCCGATGCTCTTGGCGGTCATATCGCCAAACAGCTTGGCGCCCTTATCCGTCAGCGAGAAGCTCAGCGCGGGTTTGCTGTTTTCATCCACGGTTGCCGTGGCGGTTTTCAGGTCGCTGCCTTCCATAAACACATTGCCGTCCGAATCCAGGAACTCCAGCTTGGCCGGAGAACCGATCAGATCCAGCACGACGGAAGGATCGGTTACATCCGGGATTTCCACACGGATGCCGGTATCGCCAATCTTGGTCACGGTCGTTTCCGTATAGCCCTTTTCATTCAGGCGCTTGGCGATAATATCCATTGTGTTGGTCAGCAGCGTATCGAAGTTGATATTGCTGTCGCCCTTCAGTTCGTCGTTCAGGGTCGCTTCGTACTCTACGTACACGCCGCCCTTCAGGTCCAGGCCCAGCGCGATGGGTTTGGGCCAGGTTTCCTTGGTGACGTTCGTCTTGGGTATCCACGCCTGCAGTTTGTACAGGCCGCGATTATCCAGCCACATACCGTTCAGCGCGATATACCCCACAAAAATCGTTACCACTAACAGAATCGCCAACCCGATGGCAGCCGACGTTTTCCTGTTAATCTTTTTCCGTCCCCGATTGTTGACCTTCATGTTTGTCAACCATCCTTCCCCATGATAAAATAATGCCTTATCAAACCAAAAGAAACAGCCCGAAAGACACCTCGCCGCTACCCGTAAGGACAGTTGTCCGCGGGTTTGCGCGGGGGTGCCGGGCGTTACACGGGGTCAGCCGCAGGCAAGCTCCTGCCGAAAGACGGGATAAAAACTGCGCGCATAGCGCTTTTTACGTAAAATCCGACCGTTGGCGTCGCTGCCGGTTTGAAGCTGCGGCAGCACGAACGCAAGGCAGAGGAACAGCGCGTACGGTAAATAGGCCGCCTCGGCACCACGCTGTACGGTAATGCTATCGGAAGACGGCGGAATCGCCGGTAAAAGCACAGAATCGGCTACCGAGGGGGCGGAAGGTACCGGTTGGGTGGCATCCACGGGGGTTTCCACCAGTGTGGACAGCAGCAGCAGCAGTGCGGCCGCAAAAAGCACCAGGCCCAGAATGACCGGCCAGCGACGGTGTTTATGCACAGCTGCTCCCCCTTTTCCCATTCATTCAAGGCCGCTTCTCACGGCGGCAGGATCCCGATCCATATAAACGGTTTTCGCCCGGATGCGAAACTGAAGTTATTATACCGTTCCGCCGCGCCCTCGTCAAGAAGAAAACGAACGGCGACGCAGGCGCATTTCCAGCCCGTGCGTTATTTTGTATATCCCGTAAAACAGCGAAAGGCCCGGATGCCTTCGCAGGCTTCCGGGCGCTTGTCAACTTTTTACTTATTCTGCATCTGGGCGATCTCGTCAGCCAGATTGTCATGCCGTTTCTCGATGCCCTCGCCGCGCTCGAAGCGCTCGAACTTTACCGGGCAGATGGTCGCGCCGATCGCCTTGGCGACCTCGGCGGTGTACTGCGTGATGGACTTCTCAGGGTCCTTCACGAAGGGCTGCTCCATCAGGCAAACTTCCTTGTAGTACTTCTCGATGCGGCCTTCCACCATCTTATCCACGATCTTCTCGGGCTTGCCCTCGTTAAGCGCCTGGGCACGGAGAATTTCCTTTTCCTTGTCCAGCTTCTCGGTGGGCACTTCGCTCTTGATGGCGTAGGCGGGGCGCGCCGCGGCAATCTGCAGCGTCAGGTCGTGGTAGTAGGCCTTGAACGCTTCGTTGCCGAAGGTTTCGGGCTTGTCGTTATCCACTTCCAGCAGAACGCCGATCTTGCCGCCCATATGGATATAGGTTTCCACCACGCCATGCTGGGCCTCGTAGCGGGCGAAGCGGCGAATGCTGATTTTTTCGCCGATAGCAACGGTCGCGTCGCTGACCATATCGGTGATCGTCTTGTTTTCGTCGTCCACAAACTTCTGGGCCATCAGCGCGTCCACATCGGCGGGGTTCGCCTTGGCGATGTGGCGGGCGATCTTGTGGCAGAAGTTCTTGAAATTGTCGGTATCGGCTACAAAGTCGGTTTCGCAGTTCACTTCCACGATCACGCCGGTTTTAACGTCATCGGATACGTAACCGTCCACCATACCTTCGGCAGCCACGCGGCCAGCCTTCTTGGCGGCTGCGGCGAGGCCCTTTTCACGGAGCCATTCCACGGCCTTTTCCATATCGCCGTCGGCTTCGATCAGCGCCTTTTTGCAGTCCATCATGCCCGCCTGCGTCATTTCGCGCAATTCCTTGACCATTTGAGAAGTGACGTTTGCCATAGGGTTTCTCTCCTTATTCTGTCCTCGGCGGCGACAAACGCCGCCCCGGTCCGCAACAACGAGCGGCGCAATAACGTACCGCCCGTTGCAAAATGCTTACTCCTGCGTTTCCTTTTCGGCTTCCGCGTCGCCTTCCGCCGCTTCGGGCTCGGCGGTCGCGTCCTGCTGGCCCTGCTTGCCTTCCAGCACAGCGTCAGCCATCTTACCGGCAATCAGTTTTACGGCGCGGATCGCGTCGTCGTTGCCGGGGATCACGTAGTCAATCTCGTCGGGGTCGCAGTTGGTATCCACGATGCCTACGATCGGGATGCCCAGCGCGCGGGCTTCGCACACGGCGATATGCTCTTTGCGGGGGTCCACCACGAACAGCGCGCCGGGGAGCTTTTTCATCTCGCGGATGCCGCCCAGGTTGGCTTCCAGCTTTTCACGCTCGTGCATCAGCTTGATCACTTCCTTTTTGGGAAGCACGGCAAGCTGGCCGCTCTGTTCCATCTTGTCGATCTGGTTCAGGCGTTCCACACGGGTGCGGATGGTGCGGAAGTTGGTGAGCATTCCGCCCAGCCAGCGGTTGTTGACATAGTACATGTTGCAGCGCGCCGCTTCGGAAGCGATGCTTTCCTGCGCCTGCTTCTTGGTGCCCACAAACAGCACGCTTTTGCCCTGCATGGCTACATCACGTACGAAGGCGTACGCTTCGTCCGCCTTGCGGACGGTCTTTTGCAGGTCGATAATGTAAATCCCGTTGCGCTCCGTAAAGATGTACGGGGCCATTTTGGGGTTCCAGCGACGGGTCTGGTGGCCGAAGTGTACGCCAGCCTCCAACAGTTGTTTCATCGAGATAACTGCCATTTGAAATACCCTCCTTGTTTTATCCACCCTTTGCGTCTCCCCGCGCGAACACCGCGGCGCACGCCACGGCACAATCGCGCAGTCAACAAAGGTGCGTAATCGGGTAGAAGTATAGCACAGTTTGGCGGGGTACGCAAGAGGGAAGGGAAGATTCGGCAGGTTAACTTGTGTTGGATTACAATACATCTTGGGCATGGGAAGAAAAGAAGATCTGAGAGCGGTTTGGAAAACAGTTTGGCCAGAAGATCAGAAAAGTAATGCGTGTAGCCGCCGAGAAAATACATTCGGAGCGCGACAAGCTTTTTGCGGTGGACATCCATAGTGCCCATCCGGGTATCGTATCGGCGTGGACGATAACCGCTCCGACTGCTGTTTCGATCGTCGCAGTGCTCGTTTTTCTCCGCCCCCAATTGGCTTGAAACCTCCGCTTCCATCAACTGAGCGCAGAGCCATTCCAGCATGCTGAGCATCGGGTCAGCCTCTCCCATACACCGCAGTAGCAATTCCGTGAGATTTGTGGTATCGTTTTTCTTGGCCATTGGATTGCTCCTCCTTTGTGAATGCCTCAACATCATTCATTCTAGCGGAGTACCAATGGCTTTGCCATTGCTTTGTGAAATTGAGAAATCTATCGAATTCCATCAGAATTCCCAAATGTTTCTTGACATGTTTTCAGAATTCTTTTATATTGAAGACACTTGATAAAACATCATTCCGATTGACCGTTCCTGACAGAGTCCGGAGGGATTGCCATGACTGGCACAAACAGAACGATGAGTGGCGTACAGAATCCGGAAGCAAGGCGAGACGTCTTCATCTCCTATCGCCGCAATGGCGGCAGCGACTTTGCGAAGATACTGGATGACCGTCTGGAGCGGGCCACCTACAGTGTCTTTTTCGATGTGGAGCATTTGCGAAGCGGTAAATTCAATGAAAAATTGTACTTCTTTATCGAAAACAGTCAGGACTTCCTGCTGGTGCTGCCCAGAAACGCGCTGAAGCGCTGTAACAACCCGGAAGATTGGCTGAGAAAAGAAATTGAATGCGCCCTTCAAAACGGAATCCCCATTATTCCGATTATGCTTCGCGGCTTTAAATGGCCGGACCCGGCTACCCTTCCGGAATCTTTGCGGGAGCTGCATCTTTTTAACGCTCTGCAGCAGCCCAGCAACGAATATTTCGACGCATCCATGGAAAAGCTGGCCTCGATGTTGCACGCAAAACCGCATGGCTGGGGCGGAGACAGCTTTCCCCGAAAATATCCCAAAAGCCCGCTGCGAATCTTTCTGGAACGTTTGATGGTCGCGCTGGCGATTCTTGCCATCGGCATCGGCGGCACGCTGGCGGTTCAGCGCGTGCTTCTGTCCGGGCAGGCCCCCGACGGAAGCGTTTCAACGGCGGCCGTTTCTTCGGCACAACCTCCGCAGGCCACCGCAACCGAAGCCCCCGCCTATGCGCCGGAGTTTCAAAAGGGCGGCGCAGTGGATCAGGCTGTTCGGGAAAAGCTGGGGATGCCCGAGGGCGCGCTGCTGCAAAAAGACGTGGAAAGCATCACGGAAATCGACCTATCCGGGCGCGGGCTGACCGATATCAGCGAGGTTTCGGCCCTTACCGGGCTTACAACGCTGGATTTGCACAACAATAAAATTATCGACCTTACGCCGCTGACGGCGCTGACAAGGCTTAAAACCCTTCTCCTTTATAATAACCGTATCGTGTCGCTTCGCCCTTTATCCGGCCTTGCCAACCTTGCGGAACTGTCCGCCGAGAACAACCGGATCACCGACGTCACGCCGCTTGCCGGACTTACGGCGCTACAAAAACTCTACCTGCAAAACAATCAGATTACGGACGTATCCCCGATCAGGAACCTGACCAGCCTGACGCGGCTGGTCCTGGACGGCAACCCCGCGACGGACTACACATCCCTGCGCAACTTCGACACGACCGTATTTCAACCGCCAAAAGAATAACAGGGGAGGTACCGCCATGAAAAAGTTCACCCTTGGAACGCTCGCCGCGCTGCTGACCGTTCTGCTGATGGCAGGGGCGGCTCAGGCATCGGATCAGCTGGTTGTGTACTCCGATTATGACAACCCGGACAACCACTTCTTCTATAAGGCAGCCTTCTTTTCAAACGGCGGGCTGGCCTACCTGTCGGCCATGAACGAACAGGACACGGAAAACGTCCATAGCGGCAGCACGGCCATCCAGTGCCAGTTTGAAGTGCGAACCGACAACTGGGGCGGCTGGTATTTTCAAAACGGCGTCGTATCGCCGGAGGAGGAAGCGCTTGTAGAAAACTGGGGCACAGTCCCAAACGCCGGGTTGGACCTGTCCCAGTACAGCAAGCTGACTTTCTGGGCTCGCGGTGACGAGGGCGGCGAAAAGGTGCAGTTCTTTTGCCTGGGGATTGGGCGCGACTCCCAGACCGGCGCTACGCAGGCCGCATATCCCTATCCCGACAGCAGCCCCAAGCAAAGCACGAAATACCTGACGATGAACAAGGAATGGACGCAGTACACGATCGACCTGAAGGGCTGCGACTTAAGCTATGTGCTGGGCGGGTTCGGCTGGGCTACAAGCGCCGCGAAAAACAGCGGGCGCAACAGTATTACCTTCTATCTGGACGATATTGTATACGAGTGAGCCAAGCCTTGCACGTGATCGTTCACAGCCCGCGACGGATGATCCTGCGGAAGCGTGTATGATCCTATGGCGTGGATCAAACCGCGTTTATTTCATAGAGAGCACACAACTGTGAGGCGCCATCGCAGACAGGGGAAATCGGGCAGACAATGCGCAGATCCATTCTCAATGATGCGGGGAACGCAAAGACCCGTGAGATCAAATGAATCCCGGATCATTGCCAACAGTAGAACAGGGGGCTTCTCCGTTGCCTCCCGGCCCGTGCCGGCAGGTTTTTTCCGACTGAACAGCGAAAGAAATGACCACAGAGAAAGACTTGCGACGGAAAGAAGAGCGTACCGAAGGACAGGACGAAGAACAGGGCGGAGGATTGGAGCGGATGGCGGAGGATTTGCGCGACAAAGCCGGCAAACGGCGATACGCCGTCTGCTGCGTTGCTGTGGGCGTTGTGCTCGCGGTCGTGCTTGGGCTGGTAACGCTGGGGCAAGCGAGTTTCTCCTTTGCTTATTCGCAAAACGCATTACTTCCGAACATTGCTTTACTCCTTCTGGCGGCGGCGATGCTGGCGCTGCTGGCCGTTCTGCGGGTGCGTTTCGCCGCCCGGCCGTACCCTACCGGGTTCTGGCGGCGGCTGCCGTTTGTGTGGGCCGCGTTACTTCTGATCGTTCAGCTGGTCGTGGCGCGTAGCGTCTGGTTCTACCCTGGCTGGGATGTGCAAAGCGTGTACGAAGCCGCCGGGCAGATTGCAACAGGTCAGCCGTTTAACGGGGATTCCTTCCGCCTGTGCCCTAATAACGCGCCGCTTACGCTGCTGCTGGCGGTTCCGCTGTGGGCGGCGGGCAGGTTGGGGCTGGCGGTGCCTTACGCGGTGTTGCCCTATACCGGCGAGCTGATGGTGAATCTGGCGTGCCTGTTTGCCGCCCTGTGCGTGTGGCGGCTGACCCCCAGCCGGTTTGCGCGGCTGGGCACGCTTTTTCTGGGCACGTTCTGGATCGCCCTGTCTCTCACGGCGACGGTGCCGTACACCGACGCGTTTTCCATTCTGTTTCCGGCGCTGGCGCTGTATCTGTGGCTGCGTGTGAAAAAGCCGTTCGTCAAATGGCTGGCGGTTTCGTTCGTATGCTTTTTCGGCGCGTCGATCAAGCCGACGGCGCTGATTTTTCTGCTTGCATTATTGCTTGTCTCGGTTTTGGGCGCGCTGCGCCGCGGGAGTTGGAACCGTGCGTGGTGGCGGCGGGCGGGCACGGTCTGCCTTGCCGTGGCGCTTGGCGCGGCCCCGGCGGCGCTGTGGCAGGCGAAGGCCACCGCGTATCTGGCGGGTTCGGCTCAGCCGCAGGAGCAGTTAAGCGAGACCCATTACCTGATGCTGGGGATGAACGGGGAAACCTACGGCGGGCACTCGCCGGAGGACGTGGCGTATTCTTCCTCGTTCCCCACGCTGGCCCTGCGGCGGCAGGCTAATCTGGCGCGCGCGTGGGAGCGGGTAAGCGGCCGCACGTTCGGGCAGAATCTTTTCTTCTTTTCGGTCAAGGCGTATAAGGCTTTTTCGGACGGCTCGCTGGCCGCCAACCAGAGCTATCTCACGCTGTCCAAACCCGCGCGCGGCGATGCGCTCAGCCGTTTTCTGCGGGCCGTATACTATAAAAACGGCGCGCTCAACCCCCTGTGGACTACCTTTGCGCAACTGATGTGGATGGGGGTACTCCTGCTTTGCCTCGCGGCGCTGTTTGGCCGCGCCGGACGGAACCGGGTAACGGCGGCGCTGGCGCTGACGCTTTTCGGGGCGCTGTGCTATCTGCTGCTGTTCGAGGTGTGGCCGCGATACCTGTACCTGTTTACGCCGCTGTTTACGGTGCTGACCGCGCTGGGGGCGGAGCGCCTGTGCCTGCCGCGAAGGCACCGAAGGGAAGCGCGTGCCCAGTGCGCCACGGCATCGCCGTGAGCGACCCATAGGGGAGGAGCGAAGCGAGCAGGCAAGCGGCAGCGCAGCCTGCGACGACAAAGCGACGGAGTATGGGCTTGTTGCCTGCGGTCTGAACACCCGCCGGTGCCGTTTAATCTGAAAAACGCGGTTTTGAAACGGCTTCCGTTGACGATACGCCCGCGCGGGCGTACGATGTGCCTGTCTTGTACGGAACGTAAAAAGGGAGGGGAACTGCGCCGTGAGCATCGTGGAAGTGAAAAACCTGAAAAAGTATTATGGCAGCGCCCGCGGAATCGAGGACGTAAGCTTTACCGTGGAGCCCGGGGAAATCTTCGGCTTTATCGGCCCGAACGGCGCGGGCAAATCCACTACCATCCGCACGCTGCTGGCGCTGATCCGCCCCACGGGGGGCAGCGCGACGATCTTTGGGAAGGACTGTGTCCGCTTCGCGCCGGAAATTGCCCAGAACGTGGGGTATCTGCCCAGCGAAGTGTTTTATTACGACGGGATGCGCGTAAAAGAGCTGCTGGAATACTCCGCCAGTTTTTACCACAGGGATTGCTCGCGCCGCATCGCGGAGCTGGCCGAGCGGCTGGACCTGGACCTGAAAAAGAAAATCGACGACCTGTCTTTCGGCAACCGTAAAAAGGTGGGCATCGCGCAGGCATTGCTGCACGAGCCGAAACTGCTGATCCTGGACGAACCGACCTCCGGGCTGGATCCGCTGATTCAGCAACGGTTTTTCGAACTGCTGAAGGAAGAAAACCGCAAGGGCGCGGCGGTGCTGTTTTCTTCCCATGTGTTAAGCGAGGTGCGCAAACTTTGCGACCGCGTGGCGATCATCCGGGAAGGGCGCATTGTGGATATGGCCAGCGTTGGCATGTTGCAGGAGAACGGTTATAAAAAAGTGGCGCTGGAAACCCGCGGCCCCGTGCCTGAAGGCGCGTTTGCGCTGGAGGGCGTGGCCGATCTGGCCGTGCGCGACAACGCCGTTACCTTTATCTACCGCGGCAGCGTGAACGGGCTTACACAGCGGCTGGCTGGGTTGGACCTGGAAAACCTGACGGTGGAGGAACCCGATCTGGAAGAAATCTTCCTGCACTATTATCAGTAAAGGGGGTGTCCGGATGAACGTCTACCTCCGGGAGCTGAAAACCTGGCGGAAGAACACCGCCCTGTGGATCGCCGCGCTGTGCGTTGGCACCCTGTTCCTGTTTTGGATGTATCCGACGTTTGCGCAGAACGTGGCCCCGCTGCAGGAAATGCTGAATCGCTTTCCCCCGGCGCTGCAAGCGGCGTTCGGCCTGTCCGCGGATACGATCGGCTCGGTCAACGGGTTTTACGCGTTCGTCATTACCTTCCTCACCCTGTGCGGCGCGGTGCAGGCGATGATGCTGGGGCTGTCCGCGATGGGGCGTGAAACCGCCGGAAAAACCACGGATTTCCTGCTGACCCGCCCGGTAACGCGCGGTCGGGTGCTGACCGCCAAACTGCTTGCGGTGTTTACCTGTGTAACGGTTACCAGCGCGGTCTTCCTCGGCGTATCCGCCGGCATGGCCCACGCGGCGGGTGGAGCGTTCGATTTCAGGCCGTTCCTGTTGATTTCGCTTACGTTTTACTTTGAACAGGTTATGTTTCTGGCAATGGGTTTCTGCATCGGGGCGCTTGCCCCCCGCATCCGCTCGCCCCTGCCGGTAGCGCTAAGCACGGTGTTCGGGTTCTTCGTCATCGGCATGGCGGCAGCCGCGCTGGATCGGCCGGAACTGTATTATCTTGCACCCTTTAAATACTTCGATACCCTGAATATCCTGATGCGCCTTGCCTACCGGCCGTCCTTCGTGCTGGCGGCCTGCGTGCTCACGGGCGGATGTGTGCTGGCTGCGTACGCGGGTTTTCTGCGGCGTGACCTGCGCGCCTGAAAGGAGGAACGGCACGGTGAACATCTATCGCAGGGAAATGAAAACCGGGTTTCGCCCGCTGTTCTGGTGGTGCCTTGGGTTGGTTGTGTTTATCGCGGCGTCCGCCAGCAAGTTTGCGGCCATGGGGGGCGACGCGCTGGGGATGACGGTCCTAATGGCGCAACTGCCCGCAGGCCTGAAAAGCATGCTGGGCGTGGGCGCGCTGGATTTTACGACCGCTTTGGGTTTTTACGGGATGATGGTTCCCTATCTGGTGCTGCTGGCGGCGGTGCACGCCGTGATGCTTGGCGCGGTGGGTGTGTCGCGTGAGGAACGGGACCATGTGACCGAGTTCCTGTACGCCAAACCCGCCTCCCGGGGGAAGGTGCTTACGGCGAAGCTGCTGGCGGCGTTTACACAGGTCGCGCTGCTCAACGCGGTCAATACGGCCTCGGCGCTGGTGATGCTTCGCACTTTTAACGAAAGCGCCACGGGCACCGTGCTTACGCTGGCCCTGGGAATGCTGCTGGTGCAGCTGGTATTTCTGGCGCTGGGGGCTGCCGCCGCTGGGATCGTGGCCAGCCCCAAAGTGGCCGCGGGCGCGGCGGCCGGCGTGCTGCTGGCGGCCTACCTTGTATCCGTCGCTGTTGACCTCAACGGGCATATCGGATGGATGAAAGTCTTTACGCCTTTTTCCTACTTTGACGCGCGGGCGATTGTGGGGAACAGTCAGGGGCTGAGCGCCCCGTATGCCCTGCTCAGCGTTGTGCTGATCACCGCGTTTACGGCGCTGGCCTACCTGCGCTTTACCCGCCGGGACTTAAAGGTATAATCATTTCACAAAAACAAAGAACGCCCCCGAACCCACGGCGTATTGGCCGTTACGGGTTCGGGGGCGCTTTGTCTGTGGTTATACTTTCAGCTCAAAGACCCGCGCGGTCAGCGGCGCAAGGGAAACGCGCAACGTATCGTTTACCCATTCGGCAGGCACGGGGCGCGCCTCGGGATAGAGGCAGCGCACGCGTTTCACAGTGCGGCCCGGCAGAGGCAGCTCGATTTCGTTTTCAGTTCCGTGTACGTGCCACACGGCCAGATAGAGCGTATCGCCGCAATCCATGCCCAGCGCCAGAAATGGCGAAGCGAAACTGCCAAGTCCGATGGGCCAGAAAGGCAACCCGGTTTTGGTGCGCTCGCAGATCGCCTTGTGGCAGGCCAGCCCTTCCGTAACCAGCGCCTGCCGCGCGGGAGACAGCCGGGGCAGAAAGCCGCTCTGGTGCACACGCAGCAACAGGGCGTTGACCATGTTGAAAATCGTTTCTTCCTCGTCCCCGTCCGGCAGGGGATAGCTCCAGATGGCTGCCTGCTCCGGCGTGACTGCTGTGGGGCAGTTGCAGGCGATGGCCGCCATTTTACGGTAGTCGGTCTGGTCGGTCACGGACTGGATGCTTAACCGGGACAGCAGCGAATATTCCATGCGCATGCCGCCGCTGCCGCAGTTTTCAATCACCAGTTGCGGGTGGCGGGCCAACACGCGGTCCAGCCACTCCAGATAGGCGCGGGTATGGGAAAGCAGGCCTTCGCCCACGCTGTCCGCCTGATAGTCGGTGCCTACCCCCGCGTTGATGTTATAATCCATCTTGATATAGCCCACGCCGTACTCGTCCACCAGCCGGTCGATCACGCGGTCGGCGTGGCGGAGCACCTCCGGGTTGCGAAAATCCAGCTGATAGCGGCTGCGGCAGATGATGGGGTGGCCGTTGCGCTGGAAAAACCACGTGGGCGGTACGGTTTTCGCAAGCGGGCACTGCGTGCCCATCACTTCCAGCTCCAGCCACAGGCCGGGCACCATGCCGTGCACGCGAATCTGGTCCAGCACGAAGCGAATCCCTTCCGGGAAACGGGCCTTGCTGGGTAGCCACTCGCCCACGCCGTCCCACCACGGGCCGTCGGAATACCAGCCGCAATCCACACAGTAGTATTTGCAGCCCGCATCCGCCGCGGCTTTGATGAGGGGCAGCTCTTTTTCGGTGGTGGGGTCGCCCCAGAGGCAGTTCATGTAATCGTTATAGATTACGCTGGGGTGGGTGTTATCCGCATTAGGCCGGCGGATGCGCCGCCGGTACAGCGTAAGCTGCTGGATGGCGCTGCCGAACCCGTCGCCCCACGACAGGGCGCAGGGCACGGACACGAAGGTTTCGCCGGGTTTCAGCAGCTTTACAAAGCTGTTTTCCTGAAGGCTTGGGCCGGAAAGCGCCAGATAGGGCTGTCCTTCCAGCGCCGAAAGCTCCCAGTTCCAGGAACCGGCGGTTTCAATTTGCCAGGCGACGGTATCGCCGGTCTGCGCGTCGCTGAGCGCCCCCATGGGCAGGTGTTCACCTGCGGGCCATGTGCCGTTGGAAGAAAGCGCCGCGCGCTTCATGGAAAAATGGTCGCCCGCCTGCTCAAATATCGGGCTTGCGCCCTGCGCCGTCAGCGTTTCGGTTTGCCATTGCGCCTCGGCGTACCAGGTGTGGTGGGGGATATGCAGCAAGCGGTTGTGGCCGCAAAACAGCGCCCCGTCCCGCAGAAGCCCGGTCAGCCGGAACGAGGAGAGATACTCCACCGGATGCACGGTTTCCGTTTCGGCGCTGGTCAGCTCCGTCCAACTGCGCACGGCGCATACGCCGTCGTAGAACTGGAAATGGCTCACGGCGGTGAGGCCCTTCCAGCGCTGGCGCACCTCCACCCTGGCCCCGAGGCGGTTGCGGGACACTTCGTGCCCGGCATAGCGCAGCAGGCTGCCCGGCTGGGTGCCCGTGTGTTTGCTGCCGCAGTTGTCGTCCTGGTTCTGGCCGGAAAGCTGTAATTCCAGCAGGCGGAACCAGCGGCTGTCCTCCGGGTCGGGCAATTCTTTTGGGGAAAGGTTCAGCAGGCGCAC
>JAEWYP010000072.1 GCA_023395615.1 Bacillota bacterium | reverse complement strand
AGACGGCCGCGCCTGAAACGGTTCAGGCGCGGCTTTCCGCCTGCCGCGCGTGCGACCACCTGACCAGCGGTATGTGCGCGCTGTGCGGGTGCTATGTGGAACTGCGCGCCGCCAAGCGGCGGATGGGTTGCCCGGATACGCCGGGGAAGTGGGAATAGGGCGAATTCACATCCGATCCTTTGCCGAACTGGAAAAAGCGGAATGGCAAGTTGATTTTTCGGGAAGGGAAGAGGGCCGAATTTCCGGGTAAGTGATAAATAAAAGCCCCAAACCATAATCAGGATGGAATACACTGAAGTTCGCAATTTCATAAAATAATGGAAAAGCCATTGGTACTCCGCTAGAATGAATGATGTTGAGGCATTCACAAAGGAGGAGCAATCCAATGGCCAAGAGAAGCGATACTGCAGCCTATCTCAGTGAAGAATCCATTCGTACCTTGCTGCCCCAAGCAGCATAATTCATGGGTGGAGTACTTCGATTTTGCAAACATCGCTTGACACTATAGGCTCTGCTGACATCCATACAGAAAGACAACAGAGCCTTTTCGCTTATCTATAGGATTAGGATAACAGAAAACCTGCAAACCGGTTGCTACGGGGAACAAAAGAAAACAATTTCGGTTTTCATGCTGCTATCAATTTACATTCAAATCGGGAATCTGGATTTGTAGAATGGAGTGTTTTCAAGGGTTACAAACGCTTAAAACCACATTTTCCTTATTCCCACTCAATGCTCGCCGGGGGCTTGGTGGTAATGTCGTACAGCACGCGGTTGACGCCCTTTACCTCGCCCACGATGCGCCCCGCGATATGGTTAAGCAGCGGGTAAGGAATCTGCGCCACGTCGGCGGTCATAAAATCGTCGGTGGTTACCGCGCGGATGGCCACGGCGTAGGCGTAGGTGCGTTCGTCGCCCATCACGCCCACGCTGCGCGCGCCGGTCAGCACCGTAAAATACTGCGAAATGGAACGGTTCAGGCTCGCGTTGGCGATTTCATCCCGCAGGATCAGGTCGCTCTCGCGCACAATGCGCACCTTATCGGGCGTCAGCTCGCCAATCACGCGGATCGCAAGGCCGGGGCCGGGGAACGGCTGGCGGTATACCAGGCTTTCCGGCAGGCCGAGGGCAAGGCCCAGCTTACGCACTTCATCCTTAAACAGCATCCGAAGGGGTTCCACCAGGCTGTCGAAGCCCAGCTCCTTGGGCAGACCGCCCACGTTGTGGTGGCTCTTGATGACCGCGCTGCCCTTTACGTTGCCGGACTCGATCACGTCCGGATAAATCGTGCCCTGCGCGAAATGGTCGCGCTTGCCCAGCTTCTGGGCTTCTTTCTTAAACACATCCAAAAAATCCCGGCCGATAATTTTGCGCTTCTGTTCCGGCTCGGTCACGCCCTTCAGATCGGCGAAGAACTGCTCGCTCGCGTCCGCGTGCACCAGCTCCACCGGGAAGGTTTTGGTAAACACATCCACCACCTGGTCGGTTTCCCCCGCCCGCATAAAGCCGTGGTCCACATACACGCAGGTAAGCCGATTGCCGATGGCGCGGTATAAAAGCGCCGCGGCCACGGCGCTGTCCACGCCGCCGCTTAACCCCAGCAGCACCGTGCCGTCGCCCACCTGCTTGCGGATGTCGCGCACAGCGATTTCCACATAGGCTTCCATGTTCCAGTCGCCCTTGAGGCGGCAGATTTTTTTGAGGAAGTTCTCCAGAATCAGGCGGCCCTGCTCGGTATGGGTCACTTCCGGGTGGAACTGCACGCCGTAAATCTGCCGTTCCACATTCGCCATCGCCGCAATCGGGCAGCTGTCGGTGTGAGCAATCGCCTCAAACCCTTCCGGCAGGCGCAGCACCTGATAGGTGTGGCTCATCCAGCAGTAGCTTTGCTCGTCCAGCCCTTCCATCAGGCCGGAGTCGCGCTTGTCCACCGTCATCTGTACGCGACCGTATTCCCGCAGGGAGCACGCGCCCGCGTCGCCGCCCAGCAGCACGGAGGTAAGCTGCATGCCGTAGCAGATACCCAAAATCGGCACGCCCAGAGCATAAATACCCGCGTCGCAGCGGGGCGCGTCCGCATCCAAAATACAGGACGGGCCGCCGGAGAGGATCAACCCCCGCGGCTCGTACGCGCGGATGTCGTCAAGCGCCGTCGTACACGGCAGAACGACCGAGAAAACGCCGCATTCCCGAACGCGGCGCGCAATCAACTGTGTATATTGGGCCCCGAAATCCAGAATGACCACACATTGGGGATTTTGCATGAGTGCCTCCTTACCCTTCCTGAAAACACCGGGATTTTCCGAACGAAAACCGCACGGAATACCGAAATGCCCGTCTGTATTGTGCCATAAACGACGCGTAACCGCAAGGGTTCGGCGGAAAAAAGACAGGAAAACCGAAGGATAACCGGTCGCGCAGTCAATCACAAACACAATCCGCAACACTGTTTTCTTTACTCCGCAGGCAGCTCCCTTTCCGTATTCACGAAAGGGTACATAAAAGGCCCGGATGCGGTAAAAAGCGCTTCCGGGCCGGTTGCGTACCCGCCGGATAAATCGCGGGCGAAGGTCCCCCCGCGGGGGCGCAAGCCCCCGGCGGAAGAACGAAACATGCGAGAATGCGGATCGTCCGGGTTACCTCGTCGGCAGCGCGGCTTAATTACCGACCAGCACGGGAGCGGGCCCTTTCGGCCCGGCGCACGCCATAACAGGCGGGTTCGTTGGGGCAGGCTTCTACGCCCGGTCAGCGGTCGCAGGGCAGGGCTTCGTCGCCTTCCGCGCCCTTCACCAGCTTTTCGCCGCGCACCCAGGCCTCGGTCACCTCAACGTACTTAATCTGTTTGCGCGTGCCCCAGCTGTAGGCGCAGTGCAGCATCCCTTCGCTGTCCTGCATGATCACGGGGTACTCGTACCGGCGGTTGTTTACGTCGTTCCAGGGGCCGACGAATCCCTCCCCGGGCTCCACAATCCGCCGCCACGGCCAGGTGATGCCTTCGTCCTCGCTGATGGCGATCGTCACCGGGCAGCGCTGGTGGGGCCACACAGTGCGGGAGGCGTCGGTGTTAAAGCTTACGTCGTTATAGATCAGGCAGATGCCGCCGCTTTGCAGCCGCACGGCGGAAATGCTGCTGTTGTTGTTGCGCAGAACCGTCTTTTGCGGTTCGGTCCACGTTTCGCCGTTATCCTCGGACACCGACCGGTACACACGGTCGGCAAACCGGCTGCGCAGCAGGCAAACCAGCCTGCCCGGAGCTGTTTCCACCACGTTTGCGTGCACGCGGCCCGCGCTGTTGGGCATTTCGACGCTCCGCCAGGTTTTGCCCTGATCGTCGCTCAGCTGGAACACGGTAATGTCGCTGCCGTTGCGGGTATCGTCCGGGAAGCAGATCCAGTTGCCGAAAATCCACCGTCCGCTGGACAGCACCTGGATTTTCTGGCGGCAGAAGGAGCCGCTGCGGTCAAACATCGTCTCCGACGGGCCCCAGGTAGCTCCGTTATCGGTAGAAATTTTGCGGCGAATCTCCGCGGTAAACTGCAGGTTAAACCCCTCGCGGGTTTCCGGGGTGCGCGCGGTCTGCGCGGTGTACATCGCCCAGATTTCCCCGCCCGGCGCTAAAAACAGGCTCGGGTTCTGTTCCGAACGGGTGGGGTCGTCGGAGAGTTTCACGGGCACGGTCCACGCGCTCGCCCCGGCGTTTAACCGGGAGAGCACGATGCTGATGTCTGCGTTGCCCTCGTCGCTGCCGGCAAACCAGCAGCACAGCAGGTCTCCGTTGGGCAGTTTCAGCAGGTCTGCGGCATGGCAGCTGGCATACGGGTTGGGGATCAGCGCCTCCACGGTATCGATCCGCGCGTTATGGTACAATTTCCCGTCGCCGCCCAGACAGGGCAGTTCAATCAAATCTCGCATGGTTCTTTCTCCCTTCGGGTCAGCCCTTCACCGAGCCGATGAGGATGCCCTTCTTAAAATACTTCTGCACCATCGGGTACACGCACACAATCGGCAGCATGCTGATAAAGATGGCGGCCGCCTTCAAATTCTGCTGGTTTAACACCACATCGCCGACAGTTACGTTTTTAAATGTGGTGCCGGAGGTGGAATCGGTAATGACCACATCCTTTAGCACCTGCTGGATGGTTTTCAGGTTCACGTCTTTAAAATAGATTTGCGGGATCAGGTACTGGTTCCAGATGCTGACGGCGTAAAACACCGAAAGCGTCGCCAGTATGGTGGAGGACAGCGGCACAAACACCCGGAACAGGATGGTGTAATCGTCCGCGCCGTCCATAAAAGCGGCCTCCTCCAGCTCCTGCGGCACCCCGTCCAGAAAGGTTTTGGCGATAATCAGAAACTGCGTGTTAATCGCGCCCGGAATCACCATGACCCAGATATTGTCCACAAACCCGAAGGTGTTGTATACGATGTACTGGGGGATAATGCCCGCGTCGAACACCCAGGTGATGATAAACGCCGTCATCATCCAGTACCGGTGCACAAACCGCTTGCGGGAAAGCACGAAGGCGCTGATGTAGGTAACGCTCACCCCCACCAGCGTGCCCAGCGCCGTATACAGGAACGAGTTCGCAAGTCCGCGCCCGACATTGAACCTGGGCGTATTCAGGATATAGGCGTATGCCTGCATCTGAAACCCCTTGGGAAAAAACGTCATCGCGCCGCGCGCCAGAAAGGTGCCGTTGGTCACGGATACGAAAAACACATACAGAAAAGGATACACGCAGATCAGTGCGATCAGGATCAGCAGGGTACTGTTCACGGCGTTGAAAACACCGATTCGTTGTTTTTTCATCGTACGCTTTCCTCTCCCCGCTAAAACAGCCGCGCGTCCGCGACTTTGTCCGCAATTTTGTTCACGCCGGTAACCAGCACGAACGCGATGAGCGATTTGAGCACGTTAACGGCCGTGGCGTAGCTGTAATCCGGAAAGCCCGTGGACTGGAACACGATCCGGTACACATAGGTCTGGATCACGTCGGCGGTAGAATACACGCTCTGGTTGTACATCAGCAAGATCCGGTCAAGGTTCACGGTAAAAATGTTGCCAACGCTGATGATGAGCATTACGATGATCGACGTGGAAATGCCCGGCAGGGTAATGTGCCACATCTTTTTCCACCGGTTGGCGCCATCCATCTCCGCAGCCTCGTACAGCGCGGGGTCGATGGCGGTAATCGCGGCGATATAGATAATGGCCGAATACCCGAAGGTCTGCCAGATTTCCAGCAGCACGTACAGCGGCCGGAACCACTCCGGCTTAGCCATAAAGTTGACGGCTTTACCCCCGGCGGCGACGATCAGGTTATTCACCAGCCCGGAGCTGCGGGAAAGCAAAGTGGCAAGGATGCTCACCATGACAGCCGCGGAGATAAAATAGGGCAAAAAGCTGAGGGATTGCACCAGACCGCGTATCTTTTTATTTTGAACCTCGTTCAAAAAAAGCGAGAAAATAATCGGAATCGGAAAGACAACCACCACGGAAAGCACGGCCAGAATTACCGTGTTGCGAACCAGCACCAGAATATAGGGGTCGTGAAAAATACGGGTAAAGTTGGCAAGGCCAACAAAGTCGCTGTGGAAAATACCTTTGGCTGCGCTGAAGTTTTGAAAAGCGATCCACATTGCGCCGACGGGGCCGATCTTGAACAGAATCAGGATTAAAAAGCCCGGCAGCATCAACAGATAGAGCCGATGGTTCTTGATCAGGTCTTTCATGGCGCGCTGCGGAAGCGTAGGCCGTTTAACGGGCAGCGAGGACGGCGATTCGGTGATACGGTTCATGGGATGCTCCTTCCCCTGCCAAGGCCCGGCGCCACCGACAGTGGCGCCGGGCAGGATACGAATTACAGGTTACTTGGTGCCGTAGGTCGCCTGATACGCGGCCAGCTGAATCTCTTCGATGCGGCTGAGGCCCAGCGCGTTCATTTCACCCTGGAAAGCGGCCCATTCGTCGGCGGTCAGTTCGCGGTCGCCGGTCACAAAGCTCACAATCCCGGCCATTTCCGCATCGTACACGGCGGCAACCAGGTTGCTCAGTTCCTTGGACTGGTCTTCGGTAAACTTGAGCACGTAGGAGGTCATCAGGTTTTCGGGCACCAGCAGGCGGCCGGCGGCCTCGGCAATCAGCGGGGAGTTCCACTGGAAGAACGCAGTGTTGTCCACCGGTTTGCACACCGTGAGGCGGTCGGAGAGGAAGCTCCAGCGCTTTTCGCCGGCGGGAGTGCTTTCCTCTTTGCTGTAGTCCACAATAAACTTCTTGCTGCCGTCTGCCTGGGTGGCAAAGCTTTCGCCCTCCACGCCGTAGTTGGCCAGCACTTTGCCCTCGTCGCTGTAGAAATAGTCGATAAAGGTGAGGATGGTCTTGATCTTATCCTCGGAGCACTTGGCGCTTACCGCGGTGCAGCACTCGTCGTTGTACTTCAGCGACGTCGTCACTTTCAGCGGGTTACCGTCGGCATCCTTGAGGAAGTTCAGAACGCCCATCTTGTAATCGGGGTCGTTATCTGGGCCGCCGTTGTCCATAAACCACTGCGCACGGTTGTAGTAGTCGTAGAACACGGAACCGTTGCCGTTGAGCATGGCGGCTTCCCAGTCGGCCTCGCTCATGGTGCCCGCTACCCAGTCGGGGTTGATCAGGCCTTCATCATACCAGGTTTTCATGGTTTCGGCCATCTTGTACGCGCCGTCGGCCATGATGTCCACGGAGCCGTCTTTGTAGTGGCCGCTTACGTAGATACCGTTGGATTCGGTCGCGGAGATGTTGCTGGCGGCGCCGAACCACGCGGCGAAACGAACCACCGCGTCACGGCCGCACAGGGGGTAGTAGTTGGCGTTGTCCTTGCCGTAGTAGGCTTTCAGGGCACGCAGCGCGTTGGTGAAATCATCCACGGTCACGATGCTGTTCGCGTCCACGCCCGCTTTTTCGAACATGTCGGCACGGTAGCCGATAAAGTCCGCAAAGATCGGGGTTTCCTTGCACAGCGCATAGATCGCGCCGTTTTCGCTGGTAACCAGCGCTTTGTAGGTGGGGTCGGCGTCGATGTAGGCCTGAAGGTTGGGCGCATACTTGGCGATATAGGGCGCCAGATCCGCAAACACGCCCTGCGGGCCGTACACGTTGGTCTGGGTCAGCTTGGTCATCACCGCGTCGGGCAGCGTGTCGCTGATGATGCGCTGGTCCACTTCGGAGTAGCAATCGCTGAATTCTTCAGGGCCGGGCACGTATTCCACGTGGATGCCGGTGTTCTTCTCGGCGACGTCATACCAGTTCAGTTCTTTGATCCAGTCGACATAGGTGGAACGCATAAACATGGTGTAGGTGCCGTTTTCGCCCTCCGCAAACGCGGCGGTGGAAAAGCCGGCCGCCATCCCGACGGCAAGGGTGAGCGTGAGCAACAGGGAAATGAGTTTCTTGGGGTTACGCATGGTCCTTTCCTCCTTTAAAATGTTCCTATTTCAGATCAGCCCTGTGGTTTGCAAAGCTGATTGCATAGTCCATGGCGTTAAGCAGGCTGGTTTCGGTGGCGGTGCCTTTGCCCGCCTGGTCGAAAGCCGTGCCGTGGTCCACCGATGTGCGGATGATCGGCAGCCCGAGGGTAATGTTCACGCCGCTGACCGATTGCCATTTCCCGGCCGCCGCATCGTACACGAAGCCCAGCACCTTAAGCGGGATATGCCCCTGATCGTGATACATGGCTACTACGATGTCGTACCAGCCGCCGCGGGCTTTGGCAAAAATCGTATCCGGGGGCACCGGCCCGACGGCGTGGATGCCTTCCGCGTTGGCCTGCTCAATGGCGGGGGCGATCTCCTCAATCTCTTCCCGGCCGAACAGCCCGTTTTCCCCGCTGTGCGGGTTCAGGCCCGCCACGCCCACGGTGGGTTCCTCAATACCGAGATCGCGGCACGCCTGATGCGCGATACGGATCACCTCCAGCACCCGGTCTTTTTTCACCAGGTCACAGGCCTGCCGAAGGCTTACATGCGTGGATACGTGGGTTACGCGGAGCTGATCGTGGCACAGAAGCATAGTGTAGCGCGGGGTGTGGGTGTAGTGGGCGTAAATCTCCGTATGCCCGGCAAAGTGATGCCCCGCCAGATTCACGGCTTCCTTGTTGATGGCGTTGGTCACGGTGGCGTCCACCTGCCGGGCCATGGCCAGCTCGATCACTTTCGTTACATATTGGAACGACGCTTCCCCGGCGGCCGCGGATACCGCGCCCAGTTCCACCGGCGGCGCAACCGCGTTCAGGTCCAGCACATCCACGGTGCCCGGCACAAACTGCGCGTCCTCCGCCCGCGATACGGCGCGGATAGCAAGCTGCGGAATCCCCGGAAAGCGCTTCGCGTTTTCCATCACCCACGCGTCGCCCACCACCAGCGGGCGGCAGCGCCTGTACAACGCGGCGTCGGACAGGGCTTTCAGGGTAATTTCCGGGCCGATGCTAGCCGGGTCGCCCATGGTGATGCCGAGAATCGGTCTTTCCACGGTCAGCACACGCCCTTTCCGGCGGCGTCCAGCAGGGCGGCCCGCACGGCGGCAATCCCCTCGTCGCTTAGGGAATCAAAGGGTTTGCGGCACTTGCCCACAGGATAGCCCTGCAACCCCACCGCCGTTTTCACGATGGTGTTGGGGTTGCCGTACCGGAACGTGTCGCGGAAACCGCGAATCGCGTCCTGCGCAACGCGCGCCGATTGAATATCGCCAGCCATAAAATGATCGTAGATAGAAGCCATGGTTTTAGGGAACACGTTGGCGCATCCCGCCACCGCGCCGCTTCCGCCCGCCAGCAGGTTCCACAGAATCAGCGAATCATTGCCGGAAAGCACGCGGAAGCCCGGAACGTCCCGGGTTTTTTCGATGTATTGCAGCATGTTGTCAAAGTTTCCGCTGCTGTCCTTCACGCCCACGATATTGGCGATTTGCGCCAGTTTTTCCACCGTGGCGGGGGCCAGCGCGTTCCCGGTGCGCGCCGGAATGTTGTACAGGATGATCGGCAGGTCCACCGCCTGCGCCAAGGCCCGGTAATGCTCGTACAGGTCCGCCTGCGAGGCGGCGGCAAACCACGGCGTAATCACGGAAAGGGCGTCCGCGCCGATCGCTTTGGCGCGCCGGCTCATCCGGATGGTCGCGTTCGTGCTTACGCAGCCTGTGCCCGCGTAGACCGGCACACGGCCGTTCACCTGCTCCACGGTCGCCTCCAGCACGGCTTCCTTTTCCTCGTCGGTCAGGATATAAGCCTCGCCGTTGGTGCCAAAGCAGAAGATGCCGTGCACCCCCGCCGCGATCAAACGGTCAATCTGCACGCGAAGCGCATCCAGATTGACGCTCTCGTCCTCGTACATCGGGGTTACGATGGGTACGATGATACCGCCAAGCTCTTTCATGCTTTTCCCTCCTCCAGTACCTGCAGGTACAGGGCGCGCGCATCCTCCGCCGTGACCGGCCGGGGATTGTTCACCAGCAGCCGCTGCACGGCCATACCGGCTTCCACCAGCGGTTCCAGTTCTTCGATGCCAACATGATACTCCTTAAGCGTGGTGGGAATATGCACCGCGTTCAGCAACGCCTGCATCCGCCATAAAAACTGTTCGGCCTTTTCCGCGTCGCTCAAGCCCGGCAGGGGCGAAACGGCGTCCATCGCCCGGGCAAAGGCGGGCACGCAGGCCGGGGCGTTAAAGCGCATCACCGGCATCAACATAATGGCGTTGGAAATGCCGTGCGGGATGTGGTAGCGACCCCCCAGCGGATAGCTTAACGCGTGCACGGCCGTCGTACCGGAAGCGGTGATGGCGACGCCGCCGTAAAAAGCAGCCAGCAGCATCGCGTTTTTCGCCTCGCGGGCGTCGGGGTTGAGGCAGGCCTGCTCCAGATTGGCAAAGATCAGCCGCAGCGCCTCCAACGCGTACAGGTTGCTGAACGCCGTCGCCTTGCGGGATGTGTAGCATTCGATCGCGTGGCACAGCGCGTCTACCCCAGTCGCGGCGGCAATGGGCGCGGGCAGTTCCGCGATCATATCCCCGTCCAGCAGCACCAGATCGGCGATCATCTGCTCGTTCACAATCCCGATTTTCAAGCCCTTCTCGGGCACGGTTACGATGCTGTTGGGCGTGGCTTCCGCGCCTGTGCCCGCCGTGGTGGGGATCATCACCGTCGGCACGGTTTTGCGGCCCATGGATGGGTTATCCAGCAGTTTCTCCACGGTGCAACCTTCGCCCGAGGCAATCGACGCCAACTTGGCGATGTCCATCACGCTGCCCCCGCCGATGGCGACGATCAGGTCCGCGCCAGACGTTAAAAACGCGTCCACGGTTTCCTGCGCCTGCCGGTAGGTCGGCTCCGGATGCAGCTCATCCAGCGTAAACACGTCCAGCCCCGCCTGCGCCAGCGCGCCCAGCATCTTCTGCGCGCCTTTGGTGCCGATCACCGCCCGGTCCGTAAAAACGCATATTTTACGGTATCCGGCCGCGAAAGCCTGCAATGCCTGCTCGCAGTCGTTCCCGAAGCGAACCTGCCCGGGCATTTTTAGAAGTGCGCTCATTCTGGTTCCCCCTTTATCGAACCGGCTGTGCGGTCATCCGGTGCAGCAGTTCAAAATCGCCGAAGCTTCCGGCCTTGCTGATCATCCAGTTCACACGCCCCTGATGCTCGATCGTAAACAGGACAATACCGGGTTCGATCTCTTGCCGCACGGTAATTTCGGGATAACCCAGCTGCCGCATCACCCCAAGCAGGGTATCGCCGCCCACGACCATGGTAGTGTACCCGTTCAGGCACCCCCGTTGCAACAGGGCGCACAGCACTTCGCCCATGCGGGTGGCAATCGCATCGCTTACCTTCTGCTTGCTCTCCCGGTCGGCGGGCCACAGCTTTGCGGATGACCGATCGCCGATCGCGGACGTTTCCAGAATCACGTTCCGTTCCCCGTTCAGCGCGTCGGCAAGGCGGTTCAGCAGCGTTTCACCCTCCCCGGTTCCAAGCAGCGAAGGTTCCGCCTGCTGCCTGCGGGTCAGTGTAATTTTCTCAAACCCCTGGCTTTCCGCGAACGCCAGCTGTTTACGCGCCATCGCGTTCAGGCTGCCACACAGCACCAGCAACGCGTGGCTGGGCAGCGGTTCCGCCGAAACGCGCGCCGGCAGACGGAACAGGGCGGGATAAACGGCGGCAAAGGCCGCGCATCCGGCCAGCAGTTTCATCTGCCCGTTTGCCTGCAGGTGATCCGCGATCCGGGTAAAATCCCCATTGTCGCAAACATCGAAAATCCCCACGGTGGGCGCGGTAACGGCGGTATCGTACGCAATGTTTCGCGCGTACAGCCGGGTATCCACCGCGCAGCCGCGGAACAGGTCGGCAATGTTGGCGTCCCGTACCGGGTCAAAAGGGTCCTCCCGAAAAGCGCTCTGGTGGATGGGCGTACCGTCCCAAAACTGCACGCCGCCCTCCGTGACCCGCCGCATCTCCGGAAACGCGGGCGCAAACGCAAGAAAGTTTTCCCCGCTGGCCGTAAGCGCCGAAGACAACGTTACCCCTACATTGCCTCGCAGCCCGGAATCCACCTTCACGTACACATGGCCGACCGAATAGCGTTTGGCCATCCACATCAGCCCGTTCACCGCGTCGGCGGCGGCCTGCGGCGACTGATGCCGGGTTTCCGTATCCACCACGAGGATATCCACACCCTCCTGTGCGAACAGTTCCTCCGCAATCACGCTCCCCGTGATTACTTTCAGTTTCACGTCGTAGGGGGCAAACTGAACGCTTACATCCAGCGCGCCTGTAAAGTCATCCGCGATGATTAGAAGCTGCATACCTCACGCTCCTGAAACGTTCATAAATGAAACATTCTAAGACCAAACGCCGTCCCTATCGGGTGATAATGAGCGGCATTTCTAAGTTCGGAGACATAATATCATACATTCGGGGAATAAACAACCAAATGCGACAACGAGTTTCCCTCATAATCGTTTAATTTTGAAATGTTCACTGTTTCATTTCACAATGTGATGTGTTATAATTTCATTAGTGAACAGTACAGCAGGGAGATGGCTTAATCATGGAAAAGGTGAAAGTACTGGGGATTGCGCCCTACGAAGGCATGGTAAATATGATGCGCGCCGCCGCGGAAAAGCGGGACGACATCAGCCTGACCGCTTTCGTGGGCGATCTGGACAGCGGCGCCGCCATCGCGGGCCGCTACTCCATCGACGATTTCGACGTGATTGTGTCACGCGGCGGCACCGCCGAGATGATCCGCCGGAAAAGTGATCTTCCGGTCGTGGAAATCCCCATTTCCGCCTACGACATCCTGCGCGCCATCAACCTTGCCAAGATCGGCAAAGGCCGGTTCGCCATTGTCGGATTCCCGGCCATTACGCGAAACGCGCAGTTTTTATGCGATATTCTGCAATACCATCTGGATATCTTCACGATTAACAACGAAGCGGACGCCCGCGCGCTGGTGGCCCGGCTGAGCCGGGAAGGCTACTCCATGGTGCTGTGCGATATGATTGCCAACTCCACCGCGCAGCGCTTCGGCCTACCCGCGATGCTGATTAATTCCGGCGCGGAAAGCATGGAGGACGCGCTGGATCAGGCGGTAAAAACCAGCAATGTGTACCGCCAGCTGCGCGACCGGGCCCGTTTCTTTAAAGGGATCACGCAGGCCCAGGCCCAGCAGCTGCTGGTGCTGGACAGCGAAGGCCGCCAGCAGTACAGCACCTGCGTGGAGCCCCTGCCGGAAAAGGTGACGGAGCGCATCGCGGCGGCGCAGGCCCCAATTCTCGCGGAAGGGCACAAGCGCTTCGTGTGCGAGGCAGGCAGCCGGTTTTTTAGCATCAGCGGAAAAACAGTGGACATTAACGAGCAGACCTACGTGGTTTATAACCTGAGCACCGTGAAAACCGTGCTGTCTATGCAAAAATACGGCGTATATTATGTTGATAAAGAAGAAGCGATTGACCGGTTTTTCAACAGTTTTTACGGCATCACCCGCTCCGCCTCGGCGGAAGGGCTGGACATTGACCAGTACGCTCAGAGCCGGGAAGCCATCTGCATTACAGGCGAGTTTGGCACCGGCAAGGACCCGATGGTCCGCCTGCTATACAGCCACAGCACGCTAAGCCACGCCCCGCTGGTGATTATCGACTGCGCGCAGCTGCACTCCCGCGGTTGGAATTTTCTGATCGAAAACAAGTACTCGCCGCTGACGGACACGGACATCACCATTCATTTTAAGAACATCAAAGCGCTTACGGACAAGCAGTTTCTGGAACTGTTTATGATGATTAAGGATATGGACATTCACGTACGCAACCGTCTCCTCTTCAGCAGCCCCGCCGAGGGCGACAGCGTGATGGATGATCGGGCACGCAAGCTGATCGAGTGGTTCTCCTGCCTGGTGGTGACGATGCCCTCCATGCGCAGCAACCGGGAAGCAATCCCCCACCTGGCCAGCCTGTACATCAGCACCCTGAACATGAAATACGCCAAGGAAATTATCGGTGTGGAACCGGAGGGCATTCGCGCCCTGGAGGCATACGACTGGCCGAATAATTACGACCAGTTCAAGCGCGTGCTGGACGAACTGGTGCTGATTACGAACGAGCCTTACATCAAGGCAGACAGCATCTACAAAATCCTGAAACGTGAAATTCTGACCTTCGGAGAAAAGAAGGATGCTATCCCCCTGCCAGCCGACGACATGACGCTGGAAGAAATGAACCTGCAGATGCTCAAACGGGTACTGGCGCAGGAGCGCGGCAACCAGACCACCGCCGCAAAGCGCCTCGGTATCAGCCGTACCACCCTGTGGCGGATGCTGCAAAAGTGTGTAGACGTAAGCATCCTGCCGGCAGAAGAAGCCATGGGCGGCGGAGAAACAAGTGATTCCAACTGATTTTTAGGCAATGAGCACTCTGCATCGCGGGAGACAGATCCCAACTATGTTTCGCGAGCGCTTACTGCCGGTAAAAGCCATAATCGTATCTGTTGTGATGTCATTGTAAACACTTATTCAATATCATTTAATACTTGCTTTCATATTTGTAAATCGTTTCTTTTTACCATCAAAACAGCGGATAGGTTTCTGGAAGCTTTTCCAGAAACCTATCCGCCGTTCCACGCTGTACAGGGTCTTACTCTTAACACAGACCGCTCGTTTTTCTTGCTACGGGGCTGCGAAACAGCCCCCCTTTCATTTTTTCATCATTGCCACGGCACATAGTAACGGCTAAGCAGTACCGGAGTGCCCGATTCGTCAAAGACGATGTAGGCATTCTGCGAGGTGATTCCGATACCATCCTCTGCCTTTTCCTTCGCCATCAGGGTCATAAACTCCGCCAGTGAATGAACGGCAGGGCGATCCAGCGGCTCACCCGTATCCGGCCTAACGCCATCAAGGAACAGGAAATGTTCGGGGAGCTGGAGTGTCTCGCTGCCAAGCTTGGTGTATATCCCCGCGTCGTAATCGATTTGCTGCGCGTATCCATCCGAATCGCAATGAAAATAGAGGCCTTCGCCAGAGTACGAATCTTCTCCGTCGTTGATGCTGATGCTATACCCATCGTCATACTGGAGATTTTCAATCGTACATGGGACACCATCGCTCACAACCACATCCCCCGGTTGCAGCGCGGCCAATGCCTTTTCCTCAAACAGTTCAGGAACGTACAGTGTCACATCAATGGTCTTTTCGTCCGCGTTAAAAGCATCCACCGTACACATGATCGACAGGTTCTCAAGTGCATCCATCTGCACATCCGGCGCCATGGGATACATCGTTTGAGCACAGGCCCCCGTGCCCATAAGCAGGCATACGACAATCAACAGGACTGCCCAACTTTTCATCCGTCATTCCGTCCTTTCCTATGTTTGATGGGTTTGTATATGTATTATAGTACAATATAGCAGATGGTGATAGAGGGTTTGGAAAATAGCGAAAGTCGTATCATCTGGCCAATTCATAGTAACCTCATGAAAAGAGAACCCAACACCGTGATCGCAGCGCCAGAAAGGAACCCCCGCAAGCGTTCTTTCCAGCGTTCGGCAGATTCGAGACATTAATATTTCCTAATGCTACAATTTTTCAGGTAAAATAGTTAATGGCTAAGATGATGAATACTT
>JAEWYP010000029.1 GCA_023395615.1 Bacillota bacterium | reverse complement strand
CGTCCCTTTGGTAGAATAAAGTTTGTGTGATTCCACGAAGGAGGCGGAACTTCGGCAATGGATACAAAGTTTATTTTCATTACGGGCGGCGTGGTTTCCTCGCTTGGCAAGGGCATAACAGCCGCTTCTCTGGGCCGGCTGCTGAAAAGCCGGGGGCTTAGGGTGTCCATCCAGAAATTCGATCCCTACCTGAACGTTGATCCCGGTACCATGAACCCCTACCAGCACGGGGAAGTATTCGTGACCGACGACGGCGCGGAAACCGACCTCGACCTGGGCCACTACGAACGCTTCATCGACGAAAGCCTCACGCAGGCCAGCAACGTAACCAGCGGCCGTGTCTACAAAACGGTGATTGACCGCGAACGCCGCGGCGAATACCTCGGGGCAACCATCCAGGTGATCCCGCACATCACCAACGAAATCAAACGTAACATACTGGCTGTAAGCCGCACGGAGAACGCACCCGATGTGGTGATTACAGAAATCGGCGGCACGGTCGGCGACATCGAAAGCCTTCCTTTTTTAGAGGCAATCCGCCAGATGCGCGCCGAAGTTGGCCGCGAGAACTGCCTGTACCTGCACGTTACGCTGGTACCGTACTTAAACGCCGCCGGAGAGCTAAAGACCAAGCCCACCCAGCACAGCGTTAAGGAACTTAGCGGCATCGGCATCGCGCCGGATATTCTGGTCTGTCGTGCCGACCACGAACTGCCCTACGAATTGCGCGCAAAAATCAGCATGTTCTGCAACCTCCCCGTGGAGCGAGTGTTCCAGAACCTGAACGCCCGCAGCCTGTACGAAGTGCCGCTGCTGCTGCACAACGAGGGGCTGGACGCGCAGGTAGTGAAAATTTTGAACCTGCCGCAGACCGAGGCTAACCTGACCGAATGGCGCACCATGGTGAAGCGCCAGATGGAATGCGAAACCTTCGTAACGATCGCGCTGGTCGGCAAGTACGTCGAACTGCCCGACGCTTACCTGAGCGTGGTAGAAGCCCTTACCCACGGCGGTATTTTCCACGGTGTGAAAGTGAAAATTAACTGGATTCCCGCCGAAGACGTTACGGCGGAAAATGTGGAAAAGAAACTGGAGGGCGCGAACGGACTGGTCGTCCCCGGCGGGTTTGGCGCGCGGGGATTGGAAGGCAAGATGAACGCCATTCAGTATGCACGCGAGAACGGCCTGCCCTTCCTTGGCCTGTGCCTTGGGATGCAGATGGCGGTGATCGAGTTTGCCCGCCACGTGCTGGAAATGCGCGACGCGCATACCAGCGAGGTAGACCCGCATACCACCTATCCGGTTATCGACCTGATGGCGGATCAGGACCTGAAAAACCTTGGCGGCACCATGCGGCTTGGTAAGTATCGCTGCCTCATCGCGCCGGGCACCATCAGCGAACGCGCCTATGGTACCAACGACATCTGGGAGCGTCACCGTCACCGTTACGAATTCAACAACGCTTACCTTGACCGGTTCATGGCGGGCGGCATGGTAATCGCCGGTCGCAATCCGGACCGCAATCTGGTGGAAATTATCGAACTGCCCAACCATCCTTTCTTTGTGGGCGTGCAGTTCCATCCGGAACTGAAGAGCCGCCCCAATCGCCCGCATCCGCTTTTCCGTGAATTTGTCGGCGCGGCGGTGAAGAATCGGGACAATCAGTAAAACCCTTGCAGGCTGCAAACTGCAGATCGCAAAAATTGATACGGGGAGAGGGCATTTGCCCTCTCCCCGTTGTCGTTATCTCCAAAAATTATAGATGGTTTCGATTGGGACCGCGTAAAAAGTCGCCTTCCGAAACCGGGAACGGAATCCGCATCAGTATTTTCGCGCCTGCTACGCTGTAGGTGTTCAGTGTTTCCCCGGTATCCGCCAGTGTAAACGGCTCGGCAGTAAAAGCCCGGCTGCCGCCCGGTGACAAAACCTCAAGCGTGTCCCCCGCAAAAAACCGATTTTTCAGCAGGATTTCCACCGGTTCGCCCGGCTTGGCACTCCGGGTCACCTGCCCCACAAACTCCATGGTTTGTTCGAACCCTTCGGCGCCTGCCGCAGGCTGTGGAGAGCCAAAATAAAAACCCGTGTTGCTTGCCCGATGGCTGCCTTTGTTCAATTCATCCGTCAGGGTGGGTAACGCTTCCCGGTAAGCGTCTTCCCCTGCTTGAAGCAGCGTGTCCAGCGCCCGGCGGTATACGGAGACCACCGTAGCCACATAATACGCCGTCTTCATGCGTCCTTCAATTTTCAGGCTTGATATACCCGCCGCAAGCATCTCCGGTAAATAGGGAAGCATACACAAATCGTAAGCCGAGAACAAAGCCGATCCCCGCTCCGTATCCATAAGAGGCATCCATTGGCCGGGGCGCTTCTCTTCCGCAACCGCGTAATGCCAGCGGCAGGACTGTGCGCATTCTCCCCGGTTCGCGCTGCGGCCTGTCAACGCGGCGCTGAGCAGGCAACGGCCACTGTAGGCGACGCACATCGCACCGTGAACAAATGCTTCCAGCTGCACTGTCTCGGGAAGATGCTGGTGCATGATGCGGATGTCTTCGAGACTCATTTCCCGCGACAGTACAATGCGCTCTGCCCGCGTCGCGGTTGCCCAGTGCAGCGCCGTGCGGCTGTTGAGCACGTTTGCCTGTGTGCTTACGTGGATTGGCAGTTGCGGCACCTGTTCGTACAGCGCAAGCGCCGCACCCAGATCGCTGACAATCGCCGCGTCTGCGCCTGCGTCGGTAGCCGCCTGCGCCGTTTGAACATAATTTTCCAGATCACGATCAAAGGGCAACAGGTTCAGGGTAACGTAGAAGCGTTTCCCCTGCCGATGCGCCTCCGCCGTCGCCTGCGCAAGCGTTTCCGGGGTAAAGTTGGCTGCGGCGGCTCGCAGGCCGAATTGCTGCAAGCCGCCGTAAACCGCATCCGCGCCATAGCGCAGAGCCGTTTTTAATTGTTCCATACCGCCTGCGGGAGCCAGTAGCTCCGGTATCGGAGCACGTCGGATCATTGCAGGCCACGCTCCTCGTCAAACTTCGCCCACAGCGGCGCGTAGAGTTTCACCGCGGCGTCATGCTCCGCCTGCGTCTTGGAGAAAACCAGCTCGCCCGTATCGGGGTCCTTGCTGCAGAAGTAGAGGTAATTTTCCGCCATGAAACTCTCATCCGGGTACAGCGCCGCCTGAATTGCGTCCGCGGAGGGGTTACAGATCGGTCCGAGCGGCAGCCCGGCATATTTATAGGTGTTGTAAGGAGAATCGATAGCAAGATCGCTGTCGCGAAGCGCCATACGGCGTACTCCGGTAATATAATGCACCGTCACGTCGCTGCCAAGCTTCATGTTTGCCTTCAGACGATTGTGGAACACCGCCGAAACCTTGGTGAAGTCCGCCGTTTTTGCCTCTTTTTCAATCATGGACGCCAGCGTAAGCACCTGATCGATGCTCATCCCCAAATCGTCGGCACGCTGCTGCCATTCCGGCGTCAGCACCGCATCGGTCTGGCTGAGCAGCTTTTTCAGCACATCGGCGGGAGCGGCGTTCGCATAAATTTCGTACGTATTGGGCGCCAGATATCCTTCCAGCAGATACTTACGTTCGTTCACACGCGCGGTTTTCATTTCGTCCTGGATAAAGTAGTAATCGCTTAAGCCATTGCCGCTCTTGCAAAGGCTCAGGAAATCCGTCGAGTCTTTCCAGACACCCTGCGCAACCAGATACCGGGCCACATCTTCCACCGTCCAGCCTGGGATGATGGTAATATCCAGCGTAATCGGCTTGCCATCGCCAGTGGTCAACTTATCCGCGATCTGGAAAATATTCATGCTCTTCGTCAGCTGATAATCGCCGGCCTGTATCTTCTGACCCATGCCCGCAAAATCACAATAATATTTAAACACGGAACTGTTCTTAATAATCCCCTGGGTTTTCAGATTGGCCGATACTTTGGCCAGGCTCTGCCCGCTTTCCACCGTAAAGGGGACTTCCGTCTGATCCGCAGGGTCAACAGGGCTGATATACTTGTCGTCCAGATAATTATAAGCGGTGGACCCCAGCCCAAACACCAGCACCATGGCGGTTAATACCACTAAAATCGGGCGCAGCAGGTGCCACAGGCCGCTATACCAGAAGAAGCCGTACCTGCGCTCGTCACGCAACGACTCGTGATCGTACGGTTGATCCAATTTCGCCATGCTTTCCCTCCCACGCAGAATGACATTGGCTGATATGTTTGATTCAAGTTTTACCCGCATACGCGGAATATCGATCAGGCATTGTATACCGCCAGAGCGCCGGTATCCCGTGAAAGCGGGCGTTTCGGACTCCCATTACATGCCGGGCAGTTCCATATCCAGTTCCGCCGCTTTCGCCACTGCCTGAAACACTTCGCCCGTCAACTGCTGCAGCCGCATTTGCGCCACCAGATATTGCGCCACGTCCGCGTTCATATAAAGCAGAGAAGAAAGTTTATTAAACCGTTCCACTTCCTCACTGCCCGCATCGCTGCCCGCCATGGCGGCCATTTGCAGTTTCGTTTGCGTACGCTGATATTCTTTCAGCAGGGTTCGGTTGGTTTCGTTATCCATTACCGTATCCCGCAGGGTTTTATACTGGCGGTATTCATCGCTTTCCTGAATCGACACGGCCAGCTGTTCCGTTGCCGCACGTACGGAGGGGTTATCCATCATATTGTTGACTCCTCGGTATCAGTCTGCCGCAGAAATACGCGGTGCAAACACAGTATACCGCAAAGCCGAATAAATTGCATTCCCCAAATTCCGCACAGTATGCGTAAAAATACGGGAGCCTTGATCCACCGAAGGATTCAGGCTCCCGCGATACGGTTTTGTTACAATATGCGCCAGTGCGGATCAGTCTTTCACCAGCCGGATCACGTTCCAACTCTTGCTGGGAATCCGAACTGTCAGCTTGCCGCTGTCCATCGTTCCGCCTTCTCCCGCCTTTGGCGAAACGGTATCGGGCGCAGTCTCGGTATTCACCGCTTTCAGATCGTCATGGTGCAGCACGCTGTGTTCAACAACACGCAGGCCACCAAAGCCGCGCAGATCCACGTTCAGGGCGATGTCTTCGTTCAGGTCGCGATTCACGGCAAAAAGGGTAACGGAACCGTCGTCGCCGAGGGTTGCCGTCGCGTCCAGCAGAGGTACGTCGCTGAAATCCCGGCAATCATACACAGGGCTGTCCACCACAGGCCGGAGTGCGGTTCCACGGCCGTACAATGAAGCCTGCATCAGCGGCCAGTAAATCGTCTGGGCCCATGCGCCACCACCGTTGCGGGTCATGATCGGAGCGATCACGTTCACCAGCTGGGCCATGCAGGCAATCTTCACACGGTCGGCGTTGCGCAGGAACGTGATTAGCATCGAGCCTACCAGCAGCGCGTCTTCAAAGTTATATACATCTTCCAGCAGGGGCAGGGCGCGGTTCCATTTATCGGCCTTGTAAATTTCCTGATCCTGCTCGTTGGAGTGATACCATACGTTCCACTCGTCAAAGGACAGCCCCAGTTTCTTTTTGCTGTGTTTTTTAGCGCCTACCGCGTCGCAGATGGATGCCACTTCGCGAATAAAGTGATCCAGTTCTACACTTCGGGCAAGGAAAGCGGGCGTATCGTTTTCCTTGTTGCCATAGTAGCGGTGTAAGCTCACATAATCAATCTCATCATAGCATTCGCCCAGCATTTCATATTCCCACTCACCGTAGGTTTTCATCTCACGGGAGGAGGAACCGCACGCTACGACTTCGATGGAGGGGTCCACCCACTTCATCAGTTTGGCCGCTTCGTTGGCTACCCGGCCATACTCGTAGGCGGTCTTATGGCAAATTTGCCACGGGCCGTCCATTTCGTTGCCCAGACACCACAACTTGATACCAAAGGGATCTTTGCGTCCGTTGCGGATGCGCATGTCGCTAAAATAACTTCCGGATGCATGGTTGGCGTATTCCACCACATTGCGCGCTTCGTCCGGTCCCCGCGTGCCGAGGTTGACGGCATACATCACTTCGGAATCCACCTGTTTGGCCCAGTCGGCAAACTCATGCAGGCCCACTTCATTCGTCTCGGTGGTAAACCATGCCAGGTCCAGGCGTTTGGGGCGCAGATCGCGCGGCCCCACGCTGTCCTCCCAGTTAAAACCGGAAACAAAGTTGCCGCCCGGATAACGAACGACCGGCACCCCCAGTTTGCGTACCAGTTCCGCGACATCGCGGCGGAAACCGTTATGGTCTGCGGTCGGGTGGCCGGGTTCGTAAATCCCCCCGTACACCGCGCGGCCCAAATGCTCAATAAAGGAGCCATAAATTCTCTTGTCAATGGTCGCGATTGCAAAGTCTTTGTCCATTATCATCCTGGCGGTCTTCATCGTATCTCTCCTTGCTATGTGTAAAGTGATTGAACATCCACGTTTTAGAAACAGTTTGTTCTCCTGCGGGATCATCAGGAAACCTTGAACGAAAAGTCGGATATCGCCCGGTGAACCGTTGTGTTAGTGGTTTACACTGTGATATCTAAAAAAGATTCCTGCCTTGTCGATCAACATTATCGTTAATGTTTGTTCTTAAAGAAATATAACACAAACGTCACGCTTTGTCAACTTGGGATTACCGTTCCCTCCACTATTTCGTCCTGGCTGATCCCATCATATACGACTTAGCATGGAAGGAGGGAAAAAGGCAGGTCGCGGAGAAGCGTTCCTTAAGGCGTATTTTTCAAGCAGGGCTGATCGTCTCCATACCCACCATACGAATCCCCGATCGATCCGGTATCGGAAAAATGATCCCACCTTAATAGGGAGGTTCTAAATGAAATCCACCGACGGAACCAGAAGAGTTTTATTACAAGACATCGCTGCGGAAACCGGGTATACGGTCAACACCGTATCCCGTGCTTTGCAAAACAAGCCGGACATCTCCAAAACAACCGCCGCCCATATTCAGCAGGTTGCAGCACAGATGGGATATGTGCGCAACAACATCGCCAGTTCCCTCCGTTCGGGGCGTTCACGCACCATTGCCGTTATCGTGGGTGGCGCATCCAACCCGTTTTATGCGATTATGATTGATTCAATTCATAATTTAGCCGAGGAAATCGGATATACGATGCTCGTGCTGTGTACCCGGGACCTTGTGGAACAGGAACGCAAAGCAATCCTGACCTCTATCAGCCGCCAGGTGGATGGAATTCTCCTTTTTCCCAGCAACCAACCCGAGGACAATATCACACTTCTACAGCAATCTGGTATCCCTTTTATTCTGGTCAGCCGCCATACTGAGAATGCGGATTATGATTATGTTGTTTCCGATGAGGAAACAGGCGGTTATCTGGCCGGAAAACACCTGGTTGAAGCCGGGCACCGCAAGCTTGCATTTATCTACTCGTTTAACGTCATCTTCAGCAGCGTTCAGCGGATACACGGTTTTCTGCGAGCCGCCCGCGAGGCAGGTATTCCGGAAAGCGATATCCGGATGTTCCAGTATCAGAGCGAACCGCAGTGTGCAGATCAGTTGATCCGCTGGCAAAAAGAAGGGGTAAGCGGCCTGTTCCTTTTCTGTGACATCGAAGCGTGGCATCTGATGGGGGTGATGGAAAAGCTGGGGCTTCGCGAAAACTTTTCTCTCGTCGGGTTTGACAATATTCAAAGCATTATCGGCTTTCCCTCGCCGTTGTGCACCATTGACAGCTCCATACAGGATGTCTCCAAGGCCGCCTTTGATATTCTCATCCGCCGAATCGACGGAGATCGTTCCCCGGTTTTTAAAAAGGTTTTTCCGGTGCATCTGGTATGCCGCGAAAGCTGCAAACCCAAATACCCTGCGGGATGCCCAATCGATTGATCTGCGGGCTGCTTCGACAGGACCATGAAGAGATACGGGAAACAGAGGGCATCGATTCATATGTTTTTCCATCCAACTGCACGCATGACTGTATCTGCTTCCCCCACATCCTTCCACAGAAAAACTCCGCCGAAAATTCGGCGGAGTTTTTTGTGGAATGGTTATCGAGCCAGCCGTTTGAAGGCATCCTTCATGGCGGGGTAAAGCTGGCGGTACTGGTCATAGCAGGCAGCGTACAGGGGTTGATTTTCTTTGATTGGCTCCTGTGTGCGGCCTACATGGATCATGCTGTCGCAGGCTTCGCGAACACTGGGGTAGATGCCCGCGCCTACCCCTGCCAGAATCGCCACACCCAGCGCGGGACCTTCCTTGCTTTGGGTGGTGCACACGGAGCAGCCGAAGGTATCAGCCAGCATCTGCCGCCACAGTTCACTGCGGCCGCCGCCACCGGTAGCCAGCATCTGCGAGGGTTTTACGCCCATTTCCTCCAGCACGTTCAGGCAATCCTTCAACGAATAGGTCACGCCTTCCATCACCGCGCGGAGCATATCCCGCTTCTGGTGCATCGCGGAAAGGCCGAAGAACACGCCGCGGCAGTCCGGGTCCAGATGAGGGGTGCGCTCGCCCATCAGGTACGGCAGGTAAAACAGGCGGTTGGCGCCGATGGGGCTTTCCGCCACTTCCTTGTTAATCAGGTCATAGGAATCCACACCCATGCCTGCCGCGGTCTCGATTTCCGCACGGCAGAAATTGTCCCGGAACCACTTCAACGACAGACCCGCCGCCTGAGTTACGCCCATCACATGCCACGCGCCCGGTACGGCGCAGCAGAAGGTGTGCACGCGGCCTTTGGGGTCAATAGCCAGTTTGTCGGTGTGGGCGAACACCACGCCGCTGGTACCGATGGTGGTAAACGCGCGACCGTCCGCAACCACGCCGGTGCCGACCGCCGCCGCCGCGTTGTCGCCCGCGCCGCCAACGACCAGTGTTTTTTCGGAAAGTCCTGTAAGCGCGGCGGCTTCGGCGCTGATGTGGCCGGTTACCTCCGGGCTTTCGTATACTTTGCCTAAATAACTCTTATCGATACCCAACTTATTGAGCACTTCATCGCTCCAGCAGCGGTTGGGCACATCCAGCAGCTGCATGCCGCTTGCATCACTGACTTCCGTGGCGAAATCTCCGGTCAGTTTATAGCGCAGATAATCCTTGGGCAGCAGGATATGGCGGCATTTTTTGTAAATTTCCGGCTCGTGCTTCTGTACCCAACGGATTTTCCCCGCCGTGAAACCGGTCAGCGCCGGGTTGGCGGTAATCTCAATCAGCCGTTTCGCGCCGATGATTTCTGTGATTTCCTCACATTCTTTCCCGGTACGCTGATCGCACCAGATAATGGAGGGGCGGAGCACTTCGCCTTTTTCGTCCAGCATCACCAGACCGTGCATCTGTCCGCTGATCCCCAGTCCCGCGACGTCTTCCGGGTTTACGCCGCTGTCGCGCAGGACTTTACCAAGCGTAATTACCGCGGCGTTCCACCAGTCCGTCGGGTTCTGTTCCGCCCAGCCGTTTTGCGGCTGGCTCATGGGATATTCTACCGTGGCGCTGGCCACGGCGGCGCCGTCCTCTGAGAAGAGGACGGTTTTCGTGCCGCTGGTGCCCAGGTCGATCCCCAGTAAATAGCGCTTGTTCATGTTTGTTTCTCAGGCCTTTCCGAACATAATCTGGTTCATCACGGCTTCCAGATATTCCTGTTTGCCACTGCCGGGCAGCGCAGGTGCGCCGTTCTTGCTGGCAATCGCCGCGCATTCCGCGAGCGTTGCTTTGCCGGAACGGATTTTTTTACCGATCTCGGACTTTTCGTAGCTCGCATAGCGCTCTTTCAGGAAGGTTTCCACACGACCGTCCTCAATCAGTTCCGCGGCTTTGATGAGGCCCAGAGCGAAGCTGTCCATACCCAGCACGAACGCCTGGAACATATCTTCGTAGGTGTAGCTGGGGCGGCGGTTTTTCGCGTCGAAGTTGAAGCCGCCGGTCAGCCCGTCGGATTTGAGCACTTCGTACATGCAAAGCGTGGTGTCGTACACGTTAAAGGGGAACTCGTCGGTGTCCCAGCCCAGCAGCATATCGCCCTGGTTGGCGTCGATGGAACCGAGCATGCCGTTGATGGAGGCCACGCGCAGGTCGTGCTGGAAGGTGTGTCCCGCAAGCGTCGCGTGGTTGGCTTCGATATTCAGTTTGAAATCCTTGTCCAACCCGTACTGGCGCAGGAAGCCGATCGCCGTGGCCGCGTCGAAGTCATATTGGTGCTTCATGGGTTCCTTGGGCTTGGGTTCGATGTAAAAATCGCCCGTAAAGCCGATGGAACGGCCGTATTCCACCGCCATCTTCATCAGTGCGGCGATGTTCTGCTGTTCAAACTTCATGTCGGTGTTCAGCAGGGTTTCGTAGCCTTCGCGGCCGCCCCAGAAAACATAGCCGCGTCCACCCAGTTTGACCGTGCACTCCAGCGCCTTCTTAATCTGCGCCGCCGCGTGGCAGAACACATCCACGCTGTTGCTGGATCCCGCTCCGTTCATATAGCGGGGATTGCCAAACATGTTGGCGGTGCCCCACAGGCACTTGATGTTCGTGCCTTTCATCCTGGTGAGAATATAATCAGTCAGTTCGTCCAGCCGGGCATTGGTCTCGTCAATGGTAGCCGCTTCGGGCACCAGATCAACATCATGGAAGCAGAAATACTGAATGCCCAGCTTCTTCATAAACTCGAAGCCTGCATCCACCTTGGCCTTGGCGTGCTCCATGGTGCCGGGCACCGCGCCGAAGGATTTATCTGCCGTTCCCGAGCCAAACATGTCCGTACCGGTTGCGCCCAGGTTATGCCACCACGCCATGGCAAAGGGAAGGTGCTCACTCATCTTTTTCCCCATAATCACACGGTTGGGGTCGTAATACTTAAACGCAAGGGGGTTCTTGGACTGGGGCCCTTCAAAATGAACTTCAGGAAGGTTTTGGAATATCTCTGCCATATGGAACACTCCTTTCCCTTTCGGGATGTATTATGTGGTTGATAGATCGTCGTGTGCCCGAGCACACTTATTCTCAGTTTTATTTTAATGCAATCTGTTCCGAATGTCAACGGGTTCCATGTCCTCCGCCAACAGATTTACAGATTTTCTAATATCCGTATCTGGTTTTCCATAATAATCTGTTCCCCCTGTTTGGACGCGCCCGTCAGCAGCACGTCAAACGCCGCACGTACCGCCTGATACCCCTGTAAAAACGGTTGTTGCGACACCACTGCGCGCACCAGTCCGCGCCGCATCATTTCGACCGTAGAAGGTACGGTATCAAAAGCGATCACACGCATGTTTTTCTCCCGGCCCAGTTCGATCACGGCGCGGCAGGCGCCGAACGTACCGGAAGCCGCTACAAAAAGTGTGTCGATCTCCGGATGCCTGCGCAGCATCTCTATCGTCATCCGGTAGCTGTGCTCCATGTCGTCCATCGCGCTGACTCTTTCAATCAGGCGTATGTCCGGACAAATTTCTTTCAAGTGGTGCTTAAAACCTTCCAGTCGCTGCACATGCCCCAATAATGTGCTGACGCCCGCCACGATCCCCAGGTTCGCCTGCCCCCGCGTAACCAGCCGCATCAGTCCTGCGGCCGTCTCTCCGCCGGAGGTGTAATCGCTTCCCACGTAACATAAACGGCAGCTGTTCTCGATATCCGTATTCACCGTGATTGTTGCGATGCCTTTTTCTGACAAAGCGCGGATTCGCTGCTCAATTCGCTCGTCGTTGATCGCCTGCACGATCAGCACGGTAATCCCCGCATCACACAGGTCGTCAATCAGGGCGATCTGCCGATCCACATCATAGCCCCGCATGGTCTTGAGCAGCACGGTGATGCCATAGTCCACCAGCTCTTCCTCCGCTTTGCGAAAGCCAGCGATCACATCGTCAAAGAAAGGGTTGCCCTCGCTGGAAACCAACGCCCCAAAGACAGGCGCGTTTTTACGGACCGTCAGGGCTTTGCCTGCGATGTTTTTCGTATACCCCATCCTGTGGATGGTTCGCAGGATCAGGGCTTCAGTTTCCGGCTTAACTTTGCCACGATGGTTCAGCACCCGGTCGACCGTCCCGCGGCTTACGCCGCACAGCTGAGCAATTTCCTTGATGGTCACAGAACACACTTCCCGTCGTTTCGGTAACGATTCCCGACTTGTAGCATTTTCAGCCCGCCGCTAAACATACTTAACCGGTGTTCTCCGCCGTTATGAGGAATGATGCGCCGCAATGTACGACCGCGCATTCTCCCATACCGTTCCGCGGGGCGGGCTGTACGCCGCATCAATCATCCGTATTCGCATCGTGTGTACGGGCACATGAAATCGTCTTATCTTATCGTTCCCGTGACCGCTTGTCAATTAAGAATTACAGCCCGAATCGCACAGAAATTTCAGGCATCAACGCAATATCCTATGCAATATCCCATTTATTGTCCTTTTGCTGTTTTTTTATCGCATCAGGTTGCATATTGAAACAGATCCGACCGCTTTTTCTCCATATTCAATAATATGGTAGAAATATGGTGGACAATTCGTGCAAGTAAAATAAATCTTTTTTGTACACTATTGACAACTAAAAACGGGTGGGATACAATACGCACATACGGAACCGAACGGAGAAATCAATGAACCCCATCTTGTGCCCGCGCACATTCCCAATTGTTCACGCTTTTCTCCGCTAAAGGGTCCGAACCGTTTTTCAGGCCGAATCGGAAGATGCGGTCTAGAAAATAAAAAGGAGTGTGTATCCCACTATGAAAAAGGTACTCGCGGTTGTTCTGGCTCTCGCACTGACGCTCTCTCTGGTCGGTATGGCGATGGCTGAAGGCAAAGTCGGCGTGGCTATGCCTACCCAGAGCCTGCAGCGCTGGAATCAGGATGGCACCAACATGAAGGCTCAGCTCGAGGCCGCCGGTTACACCGTTGACCTTCAGTACGCCAACAACGACGTGGCCACTCAGGTTTCTCAGCTGGAAAACATGATCACCGGCGGCGTACAGGTTCTGGTCGTTGCCTCCATTGATGGCAGCGCTCTGGGCACCGTGCTTGCGACCGCAAAGGACGCCAAAATCCCCGTGATCGCTTATGACCGTCTGCTGACCGATACCGACGCAGTGGATTACTACACCACGTTTGATAACTATGGCGTAGGCAAAATCCAGGGCCAGTACATCATCGATCGCTTCAAACTGGCTGATGATTCCGTGAAGGGCCCCTTCACCATCGAATTCACCGCCGGCAGCCCCGATGATAACAACGCCAACCTGTTCTTCACCGGCGCTATGGATCTGCTTAAGCCCTATCTGGACAGCGGCAAACTCGTTTGCAAGAGCGGCCAGCTGGACTTTGCGACCGTTGCCACCCCCGCCTGGAAGAGTGAGACCGCTCAGGCCCGTATGGACAACATTCTGAGCTCCTTCTACTCTGACGCCCTCACCGGCGGCACCAAGCTGGATATCTGCCTGTGCTCCAACGACTCCACCGCTCTGGGCGTAACCAACAGCCTCGTGGCCGCTGGCTTCACCAAGGACAATATCCCCGTTATCACCGGGCAGGATTGCGATATCGCCAACACCAAGAACATGATCGCCGGCCTCCAGGCTATGTCCGTGTTCAAAGACACCCGTACCCTGGCTGCCCAGACCGTGACGATGGTTAGCGACATTCTCTCCGGCAAGACCCCCGAAACCAATGCCACCTATAACAATAAGACTAAGGATGTTCCCAGCTACAACTGCACGCCGGTGTTCGCGGATGCTTCCAACTATCAGACCATCCTGATCGACAGCGGCTACTATACCGCCGACCAGCTGGCCAACTGATCCGTAACATCTCCTAAGCAACAACTGACGACAGGAGACGGACGAATCCTTCGTCCGTCTCCTTTTGCAGAATCGGGAGGAAGGTCACTTGGGTAATACGCTTCTGAAAATGCAGAACATCACCAAAGAATTTCCCGGCGTAAAAGCGCTGGATCAAGTAAATATAGAGGTCGAGGAAGGCGAGATCCATGCCATCTGCGGCGAGAACGGCGCTGGAAAATCCACGCTGATGAACGTACTCAGTGGCATTTACCCATATGGATCTTATGAAGGGGATATTATCTTCAACGGCAAAGAATGCCGTTTCCACACCATCAAAGACAGCGAGCACCAGGGAATTGTCATCATTCATCAGGAACTGGCGCTCGTTCCCTATCTAAGCATTGCCGAAAACATGTTTTTAGGGAATGAACAGGCTGAGAACGGCGTGGTCAACTGGGACTTGACCTATCAGAAATGCTCCGAATATATGAAGATGGTCGGCCTGCATGAAAACCCGCACACGCTGGTGAAAGATATCGGTATGGGCAAGCAGCAGTTGGCCGAAATCGCCAAGGCGCTGGCTAAAGATGTAAAATTACTGATTTTGGACGAGCCGACTTCTTCGCTGAACGAAAACGACGCGAAGAATCTACTCGACCTTTTGTTGGAATTTAAAAAGAATCGGGGCATTACAAGCATCCTGATTTCCCACAAGCTCAACGAGCTTTCCTACTGTGCGGATAAAATCACCATCATCCGCGACGGCCATACCATCGAAACGCTCGTTAAAGGCAAGGATGAAATTTCGGAAGCGCGCATCATTAAAGGCATGGTTGGCCGTGAGATGACAAGCCGCTTCCCGCCGCGTGAGCATCACATCGGCGACGTGGCTCTGGAAGTGAAGAACTGGACGGTTTACCATCCGCTATATGCCGACCGCAGGGTTGTGGATAACGCTTGCCTTACGATTCATCAGGGTGAGGTTGTCGGCATTGCCGGTCTGATCGGCGCCGGTCGGACGGAACTGGCTATGTCTATATTCGGAAAAGCATATGGTGCTCACATTACCGGCGAGCTGTTTTTAAACGGCAAGAAGGTGGAAATTCACACCATATCCCAGGCAATCACCGACGGGCTGGCCTATGTTACCGAGGACCGCAAAGGAAACGGCCTGATCGTTGCGGACAGCATCAAGCACAACATCACGCTCGCCCGCACGGAATTCATCAGTAAAAACGGCATACTGGATAAGGATCTGGAATTGCACAAGGCTAAGGAGATCCGTGAGAAACTCAATGTCAAGACACCCACGGTAGAGCAACTTGTCGGCAACCTGTCCGGCGGCAACCAGCAAAAAGTGCTGGTTGGTAAATGGATTTTCGCTCAACCTAATGTGCTGTTGCTGGATGAACCTACCCGTGGTATCGACGTGGGCGCCAAGTATGAAATCTACCAGATCATCAACAATCTGGTGGCGCAGGGGAAAGCGGTACTGATGATTTCCTCGGAGCTGCCTGAACTGTTGGGCATGTGCGACCGTATCTATGTAATGAACGAAAGCCATATCATCGCGGAACTCGACGGGAAAGACGCCTCCCAGGAGCGCATCATGGAATACATTATGCAAGACAGCAAGGGAGAGATCGGGGCATGAACACGGAAAAAAGACTCTTCAAGGGCAAGTTAAAGCAGTACAGTCTGTTGATCGCCCTGGTAATCATCATCGCCTTCTTCCAGATCGTTACCGGCGGGCTTCTCCTGAAGCCGATGAACGTTTCCAATGTCGTATTCCAAAATGCTTACGTTGTGATACTGGCCATTGGTATGCTGTTGTGCATCCTGACCGGCGGCAACATCGACCTGTCGGTCGGCTCCGTGGTCGCTTTAGTCAGTGCGGCTGCCGGGCAAATGATTATCGTATGGAAATGGAATGTGTATTTCTCCATCGGTATCTGCCTGCTCCTCGGCATCATGGTGGGGATCTGGCAGGGCTTCTGGATTGCGTACGTACGGATCCCGGCCTTCATTGTGACGCTGTCGGGCCAGCTGGTTTTCCGCGGTTGTACACTATTGCTGCTCAACGGTATGACACTTGCACCATTTCCAAATGATTACCTCATGTTCTCCACCGGCTTTATCGCCAAGGAGGCCAAAGTCGATATTCTGGGGATGAACATGAATATCGTCTGCCTGATAACAGGCATCGTGATTGCGCTGGTTTTCTGTATTCTGCAGATTGTTAACAACGCTACGCGCAGGCGCAAAGGTTATGAGGCGGAATCCTCGCTGTCTCTGGCTGTTAAGCTGGTTCTGATCTCCGCCGTACTGATCTGGTTCTTCGCCCTGCTGGCGCAGTATCAGGGCATTCCGACGGTACTGGTGATACTGGGCGTACTGCTGGTGGTATACACCTTCATCACCACCAAAACAGTGGCCGGCCGTCACCTTTACGCCCTTGGCGGCAACGAGAAGGCTGCCCGCCTTTCCGGTGTTAAAACCAACCGCCTGTTCTTCCTCGCCTATGTGAACATGGGCTTCCTGGCAGCTGTAACCGGCCTGGTGTTCGCTGCCCGCCTCAACAGCGCAAGCCCCGTTGCCGGCGGCAACTTTGAGTTGGACGCCATCGGCGCATGCTTCATCGGCGGCGCGTCCGCCTATGGCGGCGTCGGCACAATCGGAGGCACGCTGATCGGTGCTCTCATTATGGGCATGCTCAACAACGGTATGTCGATCCTGGGCCTCAGCTCCAACCTGCAGCAGGTTGTGAAGGGGTTAGTGCTACTGGGTGCAGTCGCCATGGACGTGATCAGCAAGATGAACCTGGAAATTCTGCCGCGGCGCAAAAAGGTGATAGCCGAACCGCAAAAAGGCTGATTGGTCAGAAACAGATTCACTCTTCCCATATCCTGTTCAACAAACCGGGTGTCTCTTCAGTGGGACACCCGGTTTTCTGTACAGAAAAAGGCGCTTAACGCGCCTGAATGTTGGTTCCCTTGTGATGGAAAGACGGATCGTGTCTTTGAAACCCAGAAAAGCACAATGGATATACTGATGATGCGAAGAGAGAAACTAGATAATCACCCGGCCGCCATTTGGGCTTAAAACCTGACCGGTAAGCATTGCGGCGTCTTCACCGCAAAGCCACAGGATGGTACGGGCAATATCCATGGGTTCGCACAGGCGGCCCAGCGGGGTTTCTCTTTCAATGGTGCGAAGCGTTTCATTGCTGTATTCGTTCAGCATATCGGTACGAGTCGCGCCCGGTGCGACAGCGTTCACAGTGATTCCGCTTGGTCCTTCTTCCTGCGCCAGCGCCTTCGTGAACCCCAGCAAGCCAGCCTTGGCAGCCGAATAGGCTGCTTCCATGCTGCCGCCTACCAGCCCCCAGATGCTGGAGACATTCACAATGCGGCCTTCCCGCCGGGAGATCATCCCAGGCAGCACTGCCCTTGTGGCGTAAAACGCGCTGGTCAGGTTCTCATCCAGCATACGACGCCATTCTTCATCTGTCGTATCCTGTATTTGCCGTGTCAGCGATTGGCCCGCATTATTAACCAGTGCGTCGATATGCCGAAAATCCGCCAGTACGCGGGCAACAGCACCGTCTACCTGCGCGCTGCTGCACACATCTGCCTGAATTGCCAGCGCGCCAGTCACCTCAGCAAGCGCTTCGGCTTCGGTCTGCGATTTGCGGTAAAGGAACGCTATGCGCCATCCGGCCTGTGCGAAAGCTCGCACGCAGGCCGCGCCTATACCACGGCTTCCGCCCGTGATCAGTACGGTGCGCATCCGACGTCCCCTCCTTTTCATTTCCCAGTACGAAAGATAATCAGAACATTTTTTTCTTCCAGAGGACGAAGAACGCACCCAGCGCCGCCAGCAGGCTCAGCGAAACGACGACCCAGAACCCCCACGCCGTCCCCTCGAAAGGCACAGCGGTGTTCATCCCCCAAAACGAAGCGAACAGGGTTGGGATCGCCATAATCACCGTAAGGCTGGTAAGGATCTTCATAACGATATTCAGGTTATTGGAGATGATCGAAGCATACGCATCCATCGTGCCGCTCATGATGTCGCGGTAGATAGCGCACATCTCAATGGCCTGCTTATTTTCTACGATAACGTCCTCCAGCAGGTCGGCATCCTCCGGATATTTACGCAACATATCCATGCGCATCATTTTCTCCAGCACCATCTCATTGCCTTTTAATGAGGTAGAGAAATAGACCAGCGATTTTTCCAGCTGCATCATCTGGATCAGTTCGCGGTTGCGCAGGCTTTCCTGCAGGCGTTTATGCACAAACGTGCTGGCCTTGTCGATCTGCTTCAAATAGCTCAGGTATCGGCTCGCGTTTCGGTTTAGCAACTGCAGGATGAAACGGGTACGTTTAAAGGTCCAGAAACCGCGAACGCGTTCCTCGGTAAAATCGTTGATGATCGCGCTGTCCCGTGTGGCGACGGTGATAATCACATCGTCTACCACAATGATCCCCATTGGGATTGTGGAATAGCTGAAGCCGTTATCCTCCGGCTCCACATAGGGAACGTCCACGATGATCAGCGTCTGGTCGCCGTCCCGTTCGATGCGCGCGCTTTCCTCCTCGTCCAACGCCGCCATCAGATACGTCGGATCCAGCGCAAAGCGCGCGTTCAGTCCTTCGATCTCTTCGCGGGTGGGATTTTGCAGGTGGATCCAGCAACCCTTTTCAAAGGTGTTGATCTGGGTCAGATGATCGTCTACCGTGAGAAAAATTTTTTTCATCACAAAAACCTGCCCTTCTTTTCGCCGTGCTTGCATACGGCGACGCTTCCGAGCAGGCTGTTTTCATGCAGTTTGTGGCGTGGAAAACGCTACCGCGCCCATCCTGTCCGCGCGGCCCCTCGGAGCGTATGAAATTGTACGATGCGGTTGGTCGATCCCATGGTTCGACTGTATGGGTCCGCGTCCACTTGCGCTCCTCCTTGTCGCATGGATTGAAGAAGAAGTTTTCTCTTCCTCATGTGTTATCATAGTCTTTTCACGCCTTCCTGTCAATAAAAGCGGCGGATTTTTCGAGGGTTTCACGATATTCCCGCCCGTTCACAGGCATCGTGCTTTTTTCATTGGTATGGGTTTTGTGCAAACGCTTACGCGCGTTGCATTCGCGGGAAGCCCGCGGTATAATAAAAAGCGATGCATGTGCGGCGAAAACGCCGCTGACCGTACAAAGGCCCGAATACGAAAGGATGGATCTACCATGAAAAAACTTCTGGCAATCCTGCTGAGTGCCGTCCTGCTCCTTTCCTTCGCAACGTTTGCCTCCGCCGAACAAACAAAGCCGCTGAATGTTGCGGTGTGTATCGCGGAAGCGCTGGGTGACCTCGGATTTAACGACAGTGCCGACGCGGGGTTGAAAAAGCTGGAAGCCGACTTTGGCGTACAGGGCAGCATCGTGGAATGCAAGAGCGACGCCAGCAAGTACCAGACCGCGCTGGTGGACGCTGCCGAAGCCAACGATGTGGTCGTGGCTGTCGGTTGGCAGTTCTGGGATGCGCTGACTGCCGTGGTGCCGGAGATGCCGGACACAAAATTCATCTTTGTGGATAACGGTCTGGACGGGGTCGGAAGCAACCTGCTTTCCATCACGTATGCGGAAAACGAAGGCTCCTTCCTGGCCGGCTATATCGCCATGAAGACTTCTGCTTCGCAAACCATCGGTTTCGTCGGTGGCGAGGACAGCGCTACCATTAACAACTTCTTCGTAGGTTACAAGCAGGGCGCACTGTATGCAAACGCCGATGGCAAAGTGCTTGACGCCGTATACGCCGGGGATTACGATTCACCCGACGTTGGTAAAGAACTGGCTACCACCCTGTACAACAACGGCGCGGACGTGGTGTTTGCCGTAGCAGGCAAAACCGGTCTGGGCGTGTTTGACGCCGCCAAAGAGCAAAACAAGTATGCAATCGGCGTTGACAGCGACCAGAAATACATCGACCCTGATCACATCCTCTGCTCCATGAAAAAGGACATTGGCGGTAGCGTTTACAGCGTTGTCGCCCAGTATATCAAGGATGGCACCTTTAACGGAGGCACGATCTGGGATGCGGATATGACCTCTGGTTTTGTCGGGATCGGCTATGGCGACGACACAATGACACAGCAGGTCTCGGATGATCTCAAGGCTGAGGTGAAGACCCTGACCGATAAGATTATCAGTGGCGAAATCGTGGTAGATACCACCCGATAATCACTCCTTGATTGTACAGCGGCGGTTTCCTTTTGGAAACCGCCGCATTTCTGTTATTTTCTGGTAGTCTTGTTCCCAAAAGAACCGGAATATGTTATAATAATTTGAAATAGTTCGGAGTGGACAGAAGCATAGAGAAATTTCAACTGCATGAACTGATCGTCTGCAAGTTTCCGATGCAGATTTACACCGATAGCGGATGTTTTTCAGCCAGTGCGTCGTTGTTATCCGCGGAGGGATGATATTGATGAAAACTCATCTGCAACGGGTATTGGGCATACTCCTTATAACTCTGCTGATTCTGGCGGCATTTCCCGCATTTGCGGTACAAAACACCGCGGCTGCCTATGAGGCGATGCAGGCTTATCAGAACGTAATCAATGGAAGCAGCACCTACGTACAGTGCAATTCGTTGGATCAACAGTACACGGAAACCAAGTTTAACGCGAAAATCAGCGCATGGTACGGATACTCTTTTAACAAGACGCTTCAGTATCAACACTTTTGCGTGACAGATCTAGACGCGGATGGGATACCGGAAATCATCCTCAGCCTGTCGGACGATTTTGGGTTTGAGCTGCTGCGCTTTGAAAGTGGAAAAGTCTACGGCTTTCCTTTCGTATATCGTGCGATGGAAGACGTTACATTGAACGGACATCTTGCGGGCAGCAACGGCGCAGCGGATAACGGCTGGTATAGTGTGCGTTTCAGCAAAAACCAGTATCAGATCGCGAACAACTGCTGGCAAAGTACAAACGGCGATCAACAGGTATACGAAGTGGCTGGCAAACAGGCGACCAAAGCCGATTTCGACGCCTGCTGCAAGCAGATCAAACAGGAAAAACGCCCCCTTTGGCTCAACCTGAACCAGAAAACGCTGAGCACTGTGGTAAAGAAGTTCCAGACCACGGCGAAATAGCCAGCCCGAACCACCGCAGGTTTAGTTTTTTCCGGCAAGAAGGTAACAGAAAGCAAAAATCCGGGCGATAAGGAGTTGCGTTTATGGGTGAAGCGATTATCGGCACAATAACCTCTGCAACCGGAGAAACCTTGGAAAAACGAACCTGGCGGCCCGATGGTACTCCGCGCGCGATTTTACAGCTGGTGCATGGCATGGCAGAGCACATTGCCCGGTATGACGATACCGCCAAACGCCTGAACGAAGCGGGTTTTCTGGTGGTTGGGCATACGCAGCTGGGGCATGGCAGCCACGCGAAAACACTGGGGTGGTTTGCTCCCCAACACGGCTGGGACTTGCTGGTGGAGGATGAACACACGCTGCGGCAAACGACCCGGCAGGAGTATCCGGAACTCCCCTATTTCCTGCTGGGGCACAGCATGGGCAGTTTCATCGTTCGTACCTACTGCCTGAAGTACGAACAGGGTTTGAGTGGCGTTATCCTCTCCGGCACGGCGCACTTTGATGCGCCTCTGCTTGCCACCGCGTTAAGCATCGCAAACCTGCAGTGTCTTTTGGGTGGAGAGAAGAAGCCCAGCCATTTATTGAACAACATGAGTTTCGCAGGCTACAACAAAGCTTTCGCTCCGGCAAGAACGGCGTTTGACTGGCTCAGCCGCGACCCTGACGTTGTGGACCGCTATGTGGCAGACCCTTATTGCGGCTTTCCTTTCACAGCGGGCGGATATCGGGACCTGTTCCGTGGATTGAAGCAACTCTGCCCCAAAAATCTGTCCGCTATGGATCGGGATGTGCCAGTCCGCCTGTTCTCCGGCGCATGCGACCCTGTCGGTCAACAGGGCGCCGGCGTGAAAACTACGATGCGCGAGCTGTTGGATGCCGGAGTGAAAGACGTAAGCCTGAAGCTGTACGAAGGCGCGCGACATGAAACCATGAACGAGACTAACCGGGAGGAAGTATGGAACGACCTGATCGGATGGCTGGATGACCAACTGACTGTGTGATAAAAGGGAGGTTCCAAACCATGAAGAAAATCTGGTGTCTGCTGCTGGCCCTGTGCTTGGGTTTCTGCCTGAGTGCTTCGGCGGAAGAAACGCCTGTTCCCGCACCGTTTGACAACCCGCAGGAGATACATCTGGCAGCGGCTGGTCTGATGCTGTATGCGCCCGGAGACCTGGAAACGCTGGATGGAGACGAGTGCGCTTACGACTCCGGTTTCCGCTTCGATTGCTTTAACGACACCTTCGACTTCACCCTGTATGTGAACGACAGCCGGGACATGACCCTGAAAGAGTACGCAGCCTTCTTCGCAGACCGCAACCATATGAAAGCGGAAGCGGATACTGTGAACGGTTATCCATGTTATCGCCTTACCGATCCGGCGAAAAAGGATGGTTCCTTCACCCTCCTGATCGCGGACACCACCGAAGATGACACACCCCCGGTATACCAGCTTGCCTTCATGTGTGACGGTGAAAAGGACGTGAAGCTGGCAAACGATATTCTTTCAACAATCGCCCCCTACTAAGCTCGAAAAAGCAAAATTGTTAGCACTCGTTATTGACGAGTGCTAATTTTCTATTGCATTTCAATTTTCGTTCTGCTACAATACCCTACGAAGGCACACGGCGCAGGGGTCCTGTCGCCGTGCTACCGCAGCAACAATAGTGGCATGCCACTTTCATTACGATTTGGGGAGGGTTCACAATGTCCGTATCCAAGGGGAATATTTCCATTCACGCACAAAATATCATGCCAATCATCAAACGGTGGATGTACTCCGACAAAGACATCTTCATCCGCGAAATGGTTTCCAACGGTTGCGACGCAATCGTAAAACAGAAGCTGGCCCATCCGGGGGACGGAATTGAGTACCGTGTGCTGGTCACGCTGGACGAGCCGGCCGGTGAGATTCGTTTCGACGATAACGGCATTGGCATGACCGACGACGAGGTAAAACGGTACATTAACCAGGTCGCTTTTTCCGGCGCCGAAGAATTCCTGAAGAACTATCAGGGCGACCAGAAAGCCGGCATCATCGGCCATTTTGGTCTGGGCTTCTATTCCGCGTTCATGGTTGCCGAAAAGGTAACGATCCAGACCTTGAGCGATAGCGAAGGGGCAAGCCCCGTCTGCTGGGAAAGTGAAGACGGCATGAAGTATAAAATCAGCGACGGTACCCGCACGGAGCGCGGCACCACCATCACGCTGAAGCTTGCCGAGGATGCCAAGGAGTTTCTGGAAGAATACAAGGTACGCGAAATTCTGAACAAGTATTGCGGTTTTATGGCGCAGCCGATCTATTTTGAAGCCATCAAACCCGAAAAGCCGGAGGAGAAGAAAGAGCAGCCCGCCGAAGATAAAGCGGACACCGCCGAAACCCCGGAGAACAACGCCGAGAAGAAGCCCGAACGCACCCATATCAACGATCTTCCCGCGTTGTGGCTGAAACAACCGAAGGATTGCACCGAGGAAGAGTACAAAGAGTTTTATCAGCGTGTTTTCCACGTATATGACGAGCCGCTGTTCTATGTTCACCTGAATGTGGATTATCCCTTCAACCTGAAGGGAATTCTGTATTTTCCGAAAATCACCAACGATTTCGGCACCCGCGAAGGGGAAATTAAGCTGTTCAGCGGTCAGGTTTTCGTCGCCGATAATATTAAGGAAGTCATTCCAGACTTTCTGATGCTGCTCAAAGGTGTGATCGACTGCCCGGATCTGCCTCTGAACGTGAGCCGCAGCTTCCTGCAGAACGACGGTTATGTGAAAAAACTGTCTGCATACATCACCCGCAAGGTTGCCGACCGTCTGACCGGCCTGTTTAAAACCGAGCGCGAAAAGTACGAAAAATACTGGGACGATATTCATCCTTTCGTCAAGTATGGCTGCGTGCGCGATGCGAAGTTCTTTGATCAGGTGAAGGACACACTCCTGTACAAGACCACCAAAGGCGAGCATGTAACGCTTGCCGAGTACATGGCGAAAAACGAAGGCAAGCTCGGCAAGAAAGTGGTTTACACCAGCGACCCGATGCGTCAGGCGGCGTCTATTGCGCTGTATGAAAACAAAGGTATCGACGTGATCGTGCTGGATGCGTTGATTGACCTCAACTTCGTAAGCTTCATCGAATACTCCGCGGGAATCGAAGGCCTATCTTTCTCCCGTGTGGACGCCGACGCAGCCACCTTTACTCAGGAAGAGCCAGCCGCCGATGAAGACGCGAAAAAGGCGCTGGAAGCGGATCAGGAGAAGCTGAAAGCGTTGTTTAAAGACGCAACAGGAAGCGACACTCTCCAGATTAAACTGCAAACGCTCACCGACGCGGATACCTCTGCGCTCCTCACCCAGGACGAACAGGGACGTCGCTATAGCGACATGAGTAAAATTTACGGCCAGGATTTCAAACTGCCGGAGCAGCACACTCTGGTGTTGAATCGCGCCAATACCGTCGTGCAGGCTCTGTTGACTGAGGAGGATGGCGAAAAGCGCAAGTTGATCGCCGCTCAACTGTATGATCTGGCCCGCATGAGCACCCGTCCGCTGGAAAAAGAAGAAATCACCCAATTCCTGAAACGCAGTAACCAACTTCTGTCGATGTTGAAGTAACATAACGCACAGAGCAGGGGGAGGAAGGGCTAAGCCCTTCCTCCCCCTTTGTGGATCGTGGATCATGCGGTTTGATCCCCGAAACGAAAACAGATCAGCAGTTTCGATTTTTCAAGCGATCAGGGTACAAACGACCCCGCTTTCGAAACGTCACAGTTTTTTCTGGGTCAGCAGTTTCTCATAACTGTCAATATCCACGTTACGCACCATGATTTCCAATTCCTCATCGCCCATCACGGTGTTCCGGCCCTCGGCATACAGCGCGTCCACCATCGCCTTTACCGTCACCACCAGCGGATTTTGTTTATCCACAGCGTTTTCCCCTTTCAGGCGGAAGAAGCTGTTCATCCAATGCGCAACTCCGGCCAGCCCACTGTGGCTGTCCACGGCTACGCTGGCAGGGCGGTTGAGGATTTTGGTGGTATCAAAAATATTATAAATTTCTTCGTCCTTAAGCATTCCATCCGCATGGATGCCTGCGCGCGTCACATTGAAGTGGCGACCCACAAAGGGCTGGCGCGGGCTGATCTCAATGCCGATCTCCCGTTCCATAAACTCCGCGATTTCGGTTACCACAGTTAAATCCATACCGTCGGTTGTACCGCGCAGGGCTTCATACTCGATCGCCATGGCTTCCAGCGGGCAGTTGCCAGTGCGCTCCCCGATGCCCAGCAGCGAGCAGTTTACGCTGGAGCAGCCATATAACCATGCGGTACCCGCGTTGCTGACTACCTTGTAGAAATCATTATGTCCATGCCATTCCAGCTGTTCGCTGGGGATCTGCGCGTAGTGGTTGAGGCCGTAGATGATGCCCGCCACGCTGCGCGGAAGGGCCGCACCCGGATAACTGACGCCATACCCCATTGTATCGCATGCGCGCACCTTGATGGGCGCTCCGCTTTCGGTAGCCAGCTTCATCAGTTGCTCGGCAAAAGGCAACACAAACCCATAAAAATCAGCTCGGGTAATATCTTCAAAGTGGCACCGGGGGATAATTCCCTCATCCAGCGCCGCTTTCACGATGCCCAGATACTGATCCATCGCCTGTGCGCGGGTCATGTGCATCTTCTTGAAAATGTGATAATCGCTGCAGGATACCAGAATGCCCGTTTCCTTGACTCCTGCGGCCTTTACAAGCTTAAAGTCGGATGCGTTGGCGCGAATCCATGTGGTAATTTCCGGAAAAGGAAGGTTAAGCGCCTGACAACGTTCCAGAGCTTCACGATCTTTATCGGTATAAAGAAAAAATTCGCTCTGGCGTACCAGGCCCTTCGGTCCGCCCAGCCGGGACAGCAACCGAAAGAGATGTTCAATCTGTCGCGGCGTAAAGGGGCTCACGCTCTGCTGCCCATCCCGGAAGGTGGTATCCGTCATCCAAATCTGCTCAGGCATGTTGATCGGCACCAGCCGATTATTAAACGCAATCTTCGGCACACTTTCGTAGTCGAAAATCTCGCGGTACAGGTTGGGTTCCCCCACATCCTGAAGCTGATATTGATATTTGGATTGTATCAATTGGTTGGTTTTGGGGCTGAAAATCAACATATTGAAGTCTCCTTCTCTCCGGGCAGCATCGGCGTCTCATTTCCTGTGGTCTCCGGTCAGCGCCATACCGTATTAGGTTCTGGAATAGAACCTTTTCTCCTCCCCGTGTTCAAAAAATCCTCCGAAAGATAAGGATTTCCGATCATCAATGTGGAAAACGAGGAGAAATATGCTGAAAACCGTGGGAAACATGTGCATAAGAGGTGCAAACCCTGTGGTCTGCCTGTGGAACATCTGTGGAAACGAAAGGCTCCACAGGAACCGTCGCAGGTCAGGTCAATTTCTTCACAAAAGCCTCAATGCGGCGTAACCCCTCCAGAATTTCCTCCATAGAGGTCGCGTAGCTGAGCCTGCAAAAACCTTCCGCCATAAAGGCGCTGCCGGGCACTACAGCCACCTTGCCATCCGTAAGCAATGCATCGGCAAATGCCGCGCTGTCGTTAACCGATCGGTTCTCATACCGTTTCCCTATCAGTCTGGTGATGTTCATCATCACGTAGAACGCGCCCTCCGGCTTCAGGCAGGAAAGCCCTTCAATCGCGTTAATTCCCTTCACGAGTACATCCCGCCGCTCTTCAAAGGCTTTACGCATGGTTTCCACACAATCCTGCGGCATTGTCAGCGCTATGGCGGCAGCATGCTGCGCGGGGGTGTTTGCCGATGAGGTTGCCTGACTCTGCGCATTCACCATGGTTTGGATGATTTCTTCAGGTCCGGCAGCGTAACCAATGCGGAAACCGGTCATGGCGTAGGTCTTGCTGACGCCGTTAATCAGGATCGTACGGGCCTTGATCGCTTCCCCAAGGCTTGCGATGCTGATATGTTTCTTGCCGCCATACACCAGATGTTCATAAATCTCATCGGCAATAATATAAAAATCGTGCTTAACAGCCAGTTCCGCCAGAGCAGCCAGCATAGCTTCCGGCCAGACGCAACCGTTGGGGTTGCTGGGCGTCGTAAGGATCATCGCCTTGGTTTTCGGGGTGATCGCCGCCGCGATCGCCGCAGGGGCGGGCACAAAACCATCTTTCTCACAGGCAGGTACGAAAACAGGCACACCACCCACCATGCGTACCATCTCCGGGTAGCTAACCCAGCAGGGCGTGGGGATAATCACCTCGTCGCCTTCATTTAACAGCGCGAAAAAGGCGTTATAAAGGGAATGTTTCGCTCCGTTGGATACGATAATTTGGCTCGGTTTATAGGTCAGGCCGTTGTCTCTTTTTAGCTTCTCCACAATCGCGTTGCGCAGTTCCAGCGTACCCGCGACCGGCGTATACCGCGTCATTCCACGATCCAGCGCATCCTTCATGGCGTTGCGAATCGGCTCCGGCGTATCAAAATCCGGCTCTCCCGCAGCAAAGCCTACCACCTTTTCTCCGGCGGCTTTCATGGCTTTCGCTTTCGCATCCATGGCCAGGGTAGCGGAGGGCGCGATATTCGTTGCTTTTTCAGATAATCCCAACAGCATGATGGTTTTCCTCCTGCAACAGCCCGCCAATGCGAGCCTTGATTGCTGCAAATGGCGGATGCGCCATTGCATCTTGCAAATCGTCTGAACCGCCTCCCCCGGAGACAGGCAGCCCAACGAACTGTTTTGCATTATATCATAGCACGCTGTCAGAGTAAATAGCCGCAGCGTGATATTTCTCGAAAATTTGCGATAATATGAATTTTCACCATTGTTTTCCTTCATTTATTGACATATTGTAAACATCCGTTTTAACATCGCTTCTCTGGTTTCAATGCGTACAATCCCGGTTTATGCTACATTCGGGAGGTAGATAACTTATGAATATGAAATGGCGTCGGTTTCTAGCCTTATTCCTGATCCTTTCGGTGCTCCCCTTCTCCGCGGTTGCGGAAGCCACAAGCACGCCTGTTCCGACCAACGCGGCAGGTTATCCCTATGTGTTGGATTATTTTACCAATACTCCGTTGGATGTGACGCAATATGAGGGGAAAGCGCTGTTCCTCAACTTTTTCACCGGATGGTGTCCCTACTGCATGCAGGAAATGCCGGAGATTAAGCAGATCTTTGACACCTACAGCCCGGACGATGTAGCCATTATACTGGTTCACGCCTGGGATGGCGAAGATGCCAGCGACTCCGCGACCGTTGTGGAGAAATACGGTTTACAAAATATGATTATGCTGGAAGACGAACAGATGACCCTGACCAGCACCATTGGCCTTACCGGATTTCCCACCAGTATCTTTATCGGCAAGGATGGATACCTGGCAAATTATACCCCCGGAGCGCTTACCTTTGATACCATGTCGGGGATTTTAGACGGCATGGGCATTGCGAAGCGCGATGGAACCTCTGCGCAAACCGCACCCACCAATGTGCCAAGCTTAACCGCTACGCCGGAGGCTACTGCAACACCTGCGCCAAAAGAGGCGGACGCTACAAGCGGCGCAACCTCCAAGGGAGGTAAAAAGTGAATCTGGCAGCAGCCGTCGTTTTACCGCAATACACGCTGTGGGCTATGTTTGCAGGCGGTTTAGTCGCTTTTCTGTCTCCGTGCGTACTGCCGATGCTGCCGGTTTATACGCTGTATCTGGTTGGCGAGGGCTCGGAAAGCGCCGACCCCAAAGCAGCATGGTTTGGCGTACTCAAACGCAGTCTTGGGCTGATGCTTGGCTTTGTAACGTTGTTCACACTGCTTGGCGCAGGCGCGGGACTGCTGGGCTCCGCATTTCAGAATATCGACCGCGGAACGCTGGATATCGCGACAGGCGTGCTGATGATCATATTCGGGGTTTGGACCGCTGGTTTTCTGCATTGGAAAGGGTTACGCGCCCCAGCATGGGCAGGGAAAGTGAAAATCAACCCAGACGGTTTTTTCACCGCCGCGCTGTTTGGCATTGTGATCGCATTATCCTGGACACCTTGCCTTACCCCGGTACTGGCGAACGCACTGATTTTAGCCGCTTCCAGCGCTACCGTGGGGCAGGGGATGGGTGCGCTGGCCGTGTTCGCCCTGGGCTTGAGCCTGCCGATGTTGATCCTCATGGTACTTTATCAGTGGCTGAAAGGCGTCTTCGCCTGGCTGCGTGACCATCAGCCATTACTGCGACGGATCGGCGGTATCCTGATGATCGCCTACGGGCTTTGGATGATCCTGTCCTCGCTGCTCTGAACCACATGCGCCCGGTACTCCAACAGGAGGAGAACCGGGCGTATATTTTACAGGATTATTTCCGATTGGAAGTATTTTTCAGCAAAGACAGTAGCCATACGGATTTCCTCCGCTGTCGGCTTCTCTCCCGGTTTGGCGACCACCCACTTATCCTCCACATCGTTCAACCGATGGATGACCGCGACAACCTCTCCTTCAAAGAACTCAACCGGTTTGGCAACCCCGTACACATACGCATCCTGCCACTCGTTATCCG
>JAEWYP010000023.1 GCA_023395615.1 Bacillota bacterium | reverse complement strand
TCCGGGCGGCTCAGGATCAGCCGCATGATATAATCCGACACAAAGGCCGCTTCAGTACTGGGCTTCTTTAGAAATTTCAACCGAACCGGAGCGTTATAGAAAAGGTCCTTGACCGTTACGCTGGTCCCCACCGGGCTGGCCGCTTCGGTCACTTCCAAAAATTCTCCGGCTTCCACCCTTGCCTTCACGCCATACTCCGCAGCCGCGGTACGGCTTACGCAGGTTACTCTGGCAACCGCGGCGATGCTTGCCAGCGCCTCGCCACGAAACCCCAGCGTATGGATATCGTACAGATCTTCCGCTTTCATCAGCTTGCTGGTCGCGTGGCGTTCAAACGCCATTCTCACCTGTGACGCGGGAATGCCGCGGCCGTTATCGCTGACGCGGATAGACGTCAGCCCGCCGTCCGCAAGCTCCACCGTAACGGCGGTCGCGCCCGCGTCAATGCTGTTTTCCACCAGTTCCTTTACGGCAGCGGCAGGGCGTTCCACCACTTCGCCCGCGGCGATCTGTCCGATCACATCGTCGGAAAGTCTTTGGATGGGTTGGTTTTCCATGACGCCCTCCTTTGGGTTTTCGGTTACAGCCGCCTGGCTTTCTCGCGTAGGCGGAACAAAGCGTTCAGCGCATCCATCGGGGTAATGGACAACACGTCCAGATTTTTCAGTTCTTCCACCAGTTTATCCTCTTCCAGATGGAACAGGTCGGTCTGCCGGTTCGCTTTCTTTTTTTCTTCGAGGATGTTCTGGCTGATCGTTTCCTGGTTGATGTCGCTTACTTCCAGCCGCGCCTGAATCTCATGCGCACGGGCGACCACCGACGCGGGAATCCCCGCCAGCCGCGCCACGTGCACCCCGTAGCTCTTATCCGCGCCGCCCGGCTGAATCTTACGCAGGAAAATGACATCCTCACCGCGTTCCAGTACGGTGATGCAGTAGTTTTTCACGCCCTCAAAGCGGCCTTCCAGCTCGCTCAGCTCATGGTAATGAGTGGCGAACAGGGTTTTAGCGCCGCACTTTTTCCTGTCCAGCATATATTCCACCACCGCCCATGCGATGCTCAGGCCGTCGAACGTGCTGGTGCCCCGGCCGATCTCGTCCAGAATCACCAGCGACTTTGTCGTCGCGTTGCGCAGGATATTGGCGGTTTCGCTCATTTCCACCATAAAGGTGCTCTGCCCGCCCGCCAGATCGTCGCTTGCGCCGATCCGGGTAAAGACCCGGTCGCACAGGCTGATGTGCGCGCTCTGGGCTGGCACAAAACTGCCGATGTGCGCCATCACCACAATCTGCGCCACCTGCCGCATATAGGTGCTTTTTCCGGCCATATTCGGCCCCGTGATAATCAGCATCCGGTTCTGGTCCCCGTCCAGCAGCACGTCGTTGGGCACAAAAGGAACGTCCGTCTGCATCCGCTCCACCAGCGGGTGACGGCCTGCGTGGATGTCGATCACGCCGTCGTCGGCAATCTCCGGTCTGACATAGTCGTAATCCCTTGCCACTTTCGCCAGCGATAGCAGCGCGTCCAGCGTTTTCAGCGCCAGCGCGTTTTGCTGAATGGCGGGTATCTCTCTGGCAATCGCGTCGCGGATTTCCGCAAACAGCTGTGTTTCCAGCGCCAGCGCCGATTGCTGCGCGCCGGTAATCTTCCGTTCGATCTCCGCCAGCTCCGGCGTTACAAAGCGCTCGCAGTTAGCCAGCGTCTGCTTGCGGGTATAGCGAAGCGGCACGTTGGCCAGATTGCTTTTCGTTACTTCGATATAAAAACCGAACACCCGGTTATACTGAATCTTCAGGTTCTTGATGCCAGTTTCCTGCCGTTCCGCCGTTTCCAGATCCAGCACCCATTGTTTTCCATTGGTGGAGGCTTCGCGGTACCCGTCCAGCTCGGCGTTGTATCCGTCCGCGATAATGCCGCCGTCCGTCAGCGTCGGCGGAGCGTCCGGATGAATCGCCTTTTGCAGCAGCGCGCACAGCGAATCCAGCGGAGCCAGCGTGTGCCCCAGCGCAGCCACCGCGGGTACGCTGAATTTTCCGATCAGCATTTTAATCGGCAGGATCGCCGAAAGCGATTTTTGCAGGGCCAGACAGTCCCGCGCGTTCAGGCTGTTGTAGCTGATTTTGCCAAGCAATCGCTCCAGATCGGCGATGTCCTTGAGCGCCTCGGTCAGCTCATCGGCGGTCATATAATCGTCTTTCAGCGCTTCCACGGCCGAAAGACGGGCCTCGATCCGTTCCGCGTCGGTCAGGGGTTCTTCCACCCAGCTTTTCAAAAGCCGCGCGCCCATGGCGGTGGAGGTTTCGTCCAGCAGCCACAAAAGCGAACCCCGCCGCTCGCCGCTACGCATACTCTCGGTCAGTTCCAGATTGCGGCGGGTCATACGGTCCAGATACATTGTCTGCCCGCTCTGGTACGGGGTAATCTGCGTGATGTGGGCCAACGAATTTTTCTGCGTATCGTTCAGGTAGGCAAGCAGCGCCCCCGCTGCGATGATCCGCTTGTCCCGCGGTTCCAGACCGAGCGCTTCCACCGTCGCCGCCTGAAAATGGGTAAGCAGCTGCCGCGCCGCGTTCTTCCGCTCAAAAGCGGACGCGGGAAGCTGCGCCAGCGCGACCGTTTCATCCAGCGACACAGACAGCGCATCCTCGTCGTTGGTTACAATCTCGTGCGGAGCAATCCGGGTCAGCTCGTCGCGCAGATGCGCCGCGGCATCTAATAGCAGGTGCACAATAAACTCACCCGTGCTTACGTCCGTGTAGGCCAGCGCCGCCTCCCTGCCAAGGAAGGCGACGCATAGGATATAGCTGTTGCTTTTTTCATCCAGCATTCCGGGTTCCACCACCGTACCGGGGGTGATAATCCGGATCACTTCCCGTTCCACTAACCCTTTACTTAGCGCGGGGTCGGTCATCTGTTCGCAGATGGCTACCTTATACCCCTTCTCGATCAGGCGGGATACATAGGTCGTCGCGGCATGATAGGGAATCCCGCACATCGGCGCGCGTTCGCTGAGGCCGCAATCCTTGCCGGTCAGCGTCAGCTCCAGCTCCCGCGACGCCAGCTGTGCGTCCTCGTAAAACATCTCGTAAAAATCACCGATCCGGAAAAACACAATGCAATCCGGGTGCTTCTGTTTCACGTCCAGATACTGCTGCATCATCGGGGTTACGGGCATGGGCGGTCTGTCCTTTCTGGCGGTTTACGGGCGGCGTGTCAGTGGCAGCCGCCGCAGCTTTCGCAGGAGCCGGAACAGTTGCTGCAGCCGTCCTCTTCCTCGTCGGATTCGCCGGTCACTACCAGCTTGATGATTTTATTGACCTGTTGCATCATCTGGTTAAACGCGTCGTTCGCTTCGCGCATGGCTTTGATCTTTTCGTTCTCTTCCATGGCTTTCTGCGCATCTTCCAGCCGTTTTCCCGCTTCCGCTAACGCGCTGTGGTCCATGTCGCTGGTTGCCAGCAGATTTTCCACTTCTTTACGGCGCTCGGAATAATCCGTGATCAGCTGGGTCGCCGCTTCGTCCCGCATCGCAGCCTGTTCCGCCAGCCTCATCTTGATAAACTCCTCGCTGTCCAGAATGGATTCGGCCAGCTGTTCCGCATGATTTAAAACGTTTTCCATAAATAAGTATCTCCTTTACTTTCTGACCGCGCGCAGGGTGTTGACCGCCGCGGAAGTGATGGTGACCGGGATAATTTGACCAATGTCCGCCTCCGAGCCCTCGAAGGTGATCGTAATGCCGCGCGTTCCCTTGCCGGAAACCATGCGCCCGTCGCGCTTGCTGAGGCTTTCTACCAGCACCGCTTCGTTTTGCCCGATCAGGCTCTGGTGTATGGCTGCGGTGCCCGCTTCCACGGTTTCAATCAGGCGCTGGATTCGGCGGCCGGATACGTCCGCCGCGATCTGCCCCGGCAGTTCGGCGGCTTTCGTGCTCTTTCGGGGGCTGTAGATAAAGGTGAACGCAGAATCATACCCCACTGTTTGCACCAGCGAAACCGTGTCCTCAAACTGCGCGTCGGTTTCCCCCGGGAATCCGACGATCAGGTCAGTGGTTAGCCCGATATTCGGCACCGCCTTGCGCAGTGCCTGCACACGTTCCAGATATTTTTCCCGCGTGTAGCGGCGGTTCATGGCGGCAAGGATTTCATCGCTGCCGCTTTGCACCGGCAGGTGGAGATGGTTGCAGATGTGCGCGCTGTCTGCCATGGTTTCGATCAGCGCGTCGGACAGGTCTTTGGGATGCGAGGTCATAAACCGTATCCTCGGCACACCCAACCGATCCAGCGCCTGCAACAGTCCAGGGAAGCTCTCGTTCCCGCCGTCGCCATAGCTGTTCACATTCTGCCCCAGCAGCATAATTTCCTGCACGCCGCTTTTCAGCAGCGCTTCCGCCTCAGCAAGCACATCCGCCATTCGGCGGCTGCGCTCCCGTCCGCGCACATAGGGCACAATGCAGTAGGAGCAATAGTTGTTGCACCCATACATGATGGTGATATAGGCTTTGTAATCGTTAAGCCTCCGTACCGGCACCCCTTCGGCGATCAGGTCGTCGCGGTCGCTCACGCTCACCACACGTTTATGCTGCGTAAGCAGGGCGTACAGAAGCGAAGGCAGCGTGTGCAGGTTGTGGGTGCCAAACGCCAGATCGATGAACGGATACTGCTTTAATATCCGTTCCGCCATGCCGGGCTGCTGCACCATACACCCGCACACCCCGATGATCAGGCCCGGTTTTTCCTTTTTCAATTCCTTAAGCCAGATTACGTTGCCCAGCGCGCGGCGCTCCGCGTTATCACGCACACAGCAGGTGTTAAAAATCACCAGATCCGCGTGGGTGCGGTCGTCCGCTTCCGTAAGCCCCATCCGATCTAGCATCCCGGCCAGCTTTTCGCTGTCGTGCGCGTTCATCTGGCAGCCGTAGGTAACGATATGGTAGGTTTCCGGGCGGTTGGGCATAGCGGCTATGGCTTCTTCCGCTTCTTCCTGTTTCAGCCGTTCCGTCTCGGTTACAAATTCGGGTTCGTTTCGCAAGGTGTCGTTTCCCTTTCTGGTTGGATGCGGTACCCCGTTCCGCCGCAGGCGCCGCATGTGGTGGTCAGCGCATCCCGCAGGGACACGCCGGTACGTTTGCGTGTCATCTCCAGCAGGCCAAGGCTGGTAAAGCCGTGAAGCACCGTTTTGTCACGCTCGCGGGAAAGTGCATCATTCAGCTTCACCTTCACAGCGTCGCGGGCTTCGTCGGTTTTCATGTCGATAAAATCGATCAGCAGGATACCGCTAAGGTTGCGCAGCCGTATCTGCCGGGCAATTTCGTCGCAGGCTGCAAGGTTCAGCTGCAACGCAAGATCGCTGTCCCGGTCGCCGATATAGCGACCGGAGTTTACATCTATGGTGGAAAGCGCTTCCCGCTCGTCAATCACCAGCGAACCCCCGTTTTTCAACGCCACTTTGCGGGACAGGGCTTCGGCAATCTGTTCCGGAATCCGGGCCGCCCGCCAGGCGGCTTCCATTTCCGTTTCGCTCACCTGTTCCCATAACAACCCCGTGGGAGGCGCGGGCATCCGGTTCACCGCGTCGTTACAGGTGATAGTTAATTGGTAGCGGGGCGCATAATCCCGGACCAGCGAAGTAAGCGCCGACGGGTCGCGGTACAGGGTCGCAGGGGCTTTTTGATAGGTTGCTTTCGACTGGATTTCCGTCCACCGTGCGCGAAGCTCCGCAAGCTCCGAAAGCAACTCGTCCCTGCGGGCAAAAAGGGCGGCGTATCGCATAATCAGGCCGAATTCGGTTTCCGCGCCCAGTTCCCGGGCCATGGCCAGCAGGGTTTCACGCTCCTGGGGTTCCGTTACGCGTTTGCTGACCCCCGCATAACGGTTGAACGGCATATAGATCAGGTTTTGTCCCGGCAGTGCGATATCACGGGTTAAGAAAGCGCCCTTTTGATCCTTCGGGTCCTTCTTCACCTGTACGATCATTTCTGCGCCGGATGCGGGCGTCCTGTCGCCTTCCGCCTGGCGAAAGCTCGGCATCTCGTTCAGCGGCAGAAAACCATTCAGCGGCTGACCAATCTGCACAAACGCTGCCTTGATCCCCGGCACCACGTTTTCGACACGGCCCAGAAGCACCGCGTTCACCAGCGTGCCCTCCGCGGCATCCTCCGTGTAGTATTCGGTCAGTTTTCCCTCCTGGATCAGCGCGATATCGCGGTGCGTGCCGCAAGCCTTTACCAGAATGCGAAGTAAATCAGCCATGGATATATTCCTCCAAAGGGATCGCCGTTCCGTCCTTCCCGCTTGCCAGTATCCTGTCCCGATAGGCGATATACGGTGCTGCTTCTACCCCTGCCATTTCGCACAGCGCCTGCATCAGCACCGACGGTTTCAGCGAACCTTCCCGTTTGTTGATAACCGTGCAGCGCAGAGTATAGCCGTTCTCCGTCTGTTCTATCGCCCCATCACTAATGAACGGGCGGATGTTGGTCTGGTTCTCGCCGCTTTTCGTGCGGCGCAGGGTAACGCATTCGTCGGTTGCCATGAAGCGCCGGAACGCTTCAGCCACCTTGTCTGCTTCCGCGCCGGGGTCAATTTCCACGCGCAGTTCCGACCCGGCCGCCAGCGCCATCAACGTGGGAAAATCATCCGGAATGATACGGGCGGACAGTACTTTCAGCGCCGGCGGCAGGGTTTTGCGAAGCACAGCCGCAAAATTCTCCGGGTCCGGCTCGCCCTCCACAGGCACATCCATAATCTCCCGCATCCCCACCACGCTCACGGACAGGGGCGCGGCGAAGCTTAACTGGATATGGGGGTTAAAACCGTTGCTGTACCGGATCGGCAGACCGCTGCGTCTGAGCGCGCGCTGCACCGAGCGCATCAGGTCCAGATGGCCGATATAGCGCACGGGCAGGCTTTTTTCAAATACAACCATCATTCGCATAGGCTGCACAACCCCTTTATCCGCTCGATGCCGCATCCGTTGCAGCCCTGGCGGCAATCCCTCGTCGTCTGCGCTTTTAGGGCGCGCTCATACTCCAGGCGAAGGTAGCGCTTGGTAACGCCGATGTCGATGAAGTCCCACGGAAGCAGCTCTTCCGCCCCTCTCGGGCGATTTGCGTAAAAAGCCGGGTCCACGCCGCAATCCCGGAAAGCCTGCATCCACAGGTCATAACGGAACTGGTCGTTCCAGCCGTCCAGCTTGCAGCCGAGTTCCCACGCGCGGTACAGCACATCTGCCATGCGGCGGTCGCCCACCGCAAAACATGCCTCCAGAGAACTGATGGAGGGATCGTGCCAGTGGAATGTTACCCCCTGAATGTTGAGCAGGCGGCGCAACTCCTGTTGCTTCTGCTTTACAACTTCCATGGTATCCTGTGCGCACCACTGGAAAGGGGTAAACGGCTTGGGCACAAATACCGCCGCACTGACCGTGATACGCAGTCCCTTGGCGCGCTGGCCTTTGGGCACCGCATAATAGGCGTTTACCGCCATCCGGGCCAAGGCGGCAATCCCTTCAAGGTCTGCCTGCGTTTCGGTCGGCAGTCCCATCATAAAGTACAGTTTTACGCTGTTCCAGCCGCCTTCAAAGGCGTCTTTCAGCTTTCCCCGCAGGTCGTCTTCCGTTACGCCCTTGTTGATGACGTCGCGCAGGCGCTGGGTGCCCGCCTCCGGCGCGAAGGTCAGGCTGGTTTTCTTCACCTTTTGGGTTTGCGCCAGCGAATCCTTCACAACGCTGTCGATGCGAAGCGATGGCAGCGAGATGCTCACGCGCTGATCTGCGAAGCGCTCCATCAGCCCTTCGCAAAGCGCGGGCAGGCAGGAGTAATCTCCGCTGGACAGCGAGGAAAGCGATATTTCCTCGTACCCGGTGTGATCCACCAGCTTCTGCGCCAGATCGTTGAGTTTCTCTAGGCTGCGCTCGCGCACGGGCCGATACAGCATCCCAGCCTGGCAGAAGCGGCAGCCCCGCGTGCAGCCGCGCATAATTTCCAACATGATCCGGTCGTGTACGATCTGTGTATACGGCACGGGAATCGTTTCCGGATACGCCGTCGCATTCAGGTCGGCGACAAAGCGCTTTTTCACCGTTGAGGGCGCGGCGGGATCAATCGGCATAAAGGCCTTCAACGTGCCGTCCTCGTGATATTCCGCACGGTAAAGCGCGGGCACGTACACGCCTTCAATTGAAGCGAGTTTTTTCAAACGCTCCGCACGCGGCAGATTGCGCTTTTTACAATCGTTCAGCGCATCCACCACTTCCACGATCACGTCTTCCCCATCGCCCATCATAAACGCATCGATAAAAGCATGCAACGGTTCCGGGTTGGAGGCGCAGGGGCCGCCAGCAACCACGATGGGGTCTGCGTCGGTGCGTTCGGAGGCCTTCACCGGCACATTGCCAAGTGAGAGCATCTCCAAAATGTTGGTGTAGCTCATCTCGTATTGCAAAGTAAATCCAACGATATCAAACCGGTTCAGCGCCGTACGGCTTTCCAGCGAGAACAGCGGCACTTTTTCTTCACGCATCGCCTTGAGCATGTCCACCCAGGGCATACACACACGCTCACAAACGGCGTAAGAAAGGCTGTTAATAATGTCATACAGGATTTTCATACCGAGGTGGGACATGGCTACCTCGTAGGTATCGGGAAAACAGAAAGCAAACGAGATTTCCGTTTCCGAGATCGGCTTCACTTCCGTGTTCATCTCGCTGCCGGTATATCGTGCGGGTTTTTCCACCCGCTCCAAAAGGCGCTCAATACGCTCCGTCATCGTGTTCCTCCGTTTCTGGGCTTCCTTGGATAATGTATCATGCCGCGGTCTTTTTTTCAACCTTTGGCACAGAAAAAGCCGCC
>JAEWYP010000008.1 GCA_023395615.1 Bacillota bacterium | reverse complement strand
TGTCCTTGACTGCGCTTTGCGTTTCGTTCTTTACTCTGTATCGTTTTCAAGGTTCGTCGCTCTCAAGCGAGCTTGACTATAATACCACCGCACCCCCTTACTGTCAACACCTTTTTTTAAAGTTTTTCGCACTTTTTCTCGATTCGTTTTTTCGCTCCGTTTTCCGGCGCGCCGTCGGAAAGCCTTATCCCTGCCCACGCTTGACTTTTCGCGTCTGCGTGTGTATCCTTTCCATTGGATTGACGAATAGTTCTTTCTAATATAGAAAGGGGGCGCGTGCATGCGACGCGGCCGCACCATCACGCCCTGGCTTTGGGGCCTTTTGATCGCGACGATGCTTTTCGGCGCGCTGCTGCTTTTTGCATCCTATCAATATATAGGCAGTGACGACGCGCCCATCCTGCGTTCGTTCATGGGATACGACGGCGGCGTGCCCGCCACGTTTAACCTGTACCTGCACACCGCGTTTGCCTGGCTTTTATATGCCCTGGCCATGCTGGCCCCGGGCGTCGCGTGGTTCTCCATCCTGCAACTGTTCCTGCTGTGGTTTTCGCAGGTTGTGATCGTGAAAAGCCTTGCCCAGCTTGCCCGCCGCCGCGGCTGGCCGATGTGGACGGGCGCGCTGGCCGGCGCGGCGCTGCTGGCTGCGCTCACGGTATACATCTCCTGTCGTATCTCCTATACCACTACTTCCGCACTGTGCGGCGCGGCGGCGGTCGCCCAGCTTGCAAGCGTGGATTTCACGGCGTCAAAGCGGCGCTCGGTGATCGGTCCAATCCTTGGCAGCGCGGGTCTTCTGCTTTGTTCCTACTGCCTCCGCCAGATTTCGGTACTGCCTCCGTTATGCTTCTGGGGGTTGGTGCTGGTTGTCAAGCTGTTCTCCGCATTCGGGCGCAAAAAGCTCTCCTGGGCGCTGGCAAAGCCGGTCTTTGCCGGGGTGCTGGCCACAGGGCTGCTGTTCGGGGTTTTCGCAGGCGTACGCGCGCTTGATATCCGGCTTAACAACGCCGAAGACTTTCTGCGCTGGCAGACGGCGCGCATCCGCCTGTATGATTACACACATTTCGGTGACACCACGACCGACGAAACGCTGCAAAAGGTGGGCTGGTCGCGTAACGAGTTTACGCTGGCCACCTACTGGTACTTCATGGATGACAACATCACCGCCGAAGCATTTGATACCCTGATGGCCCAGCAAACTGCGGACGAAGCGCACCTGACCCTTTCCGACCGCCTGAATGCCGCCTGGAAGGTGATCGACAACTGCATGTCGGAAAACACCGCCATGCGCTACGGGATGTACGCCGCCCTCGCGATGGGGTTGGCCGCCGTATTTTTACTGCTGCGACGCCGTGCCGCGGTATGGGAGCTGCTGGGCGTGCTCCTTGCCGTACTGGGCGGCGGGCTGCTGATCGGCTATCTGGCGTACACGGGCCGCCTGCCCATGCGCGCTGCCATGAGCGTGCTGCTGCCGGCCGCCGCCACGCTGTATGCGTCCTTCTTCGGGCTTGCCCCGGCGCCGCAACCCGCGCCGGACGCACCAGCCGCCGCACCCGGCAAATCCGCCGCCGGAGACGCGACCGCGCTCCTCCTGTGGGTGCTAGCCGCCGCGTCGCTCGCCGTTTGCCTGTGGCTGACTGTGACTGCCGTTCGCATCACCGCGCCGACCATCCGGCCGCTGACCGACGAGGAGGACAACTACAGCGTCATGAACACCGCCGATCTGGACCAGTACGCGCTGGATAACCCGGATAAGCTGTTCTTCTGCGACCTGTCGCTGGCCTATGACCATCGCCTGTTCCCCGATACCTCCAACGGCATACCGAATAATGTGATGTACTGGGGCGGCTACCCCGCGCGCTCGCCAAGCTGGTACCGGATGCTTCACAACTTCGGCATCACGGAGCTGAACGCGTCCATCTTCCTTAGGGATGATGTGCTGATCGCCAGCACCGACGCCGAACCCTGGCAGTGTTTTATGGGTTACCTGCAGGAGCAGCTCGGCGACGATGTGGACTGGGATTTCTACGACACCTACGGCTACCTGTTCTTTTTCCAGATTTTTAAGTAGTAACCGCCGGCTGACGCTCGGCTTTCCCCTCCCCCGCGGGGAAGATAACGGAGGAATTGGATGAATCGTTCGCCATTCGCACGGGCCGTCGCGTTTGTACGCACCTGCCTGTGTTGGGATCGTCCCTTTACCAAATGGGTGGCCGCCGTAGCCCTGCCCATCATTTTGCAGGAGCTGGTCGGCTCCTCCCTGCACATCATCGACAGCCTGATGGTTTCCAGCCTGGGTGACGCGGCGTATTCCGCCGTAACGCAGGCCAACCGCTACACTTTCGTATTCCAGCTGTTCTGTTTTGGCACCGTATCCGGCGGCGCAATCTTTATGAGCCAGTACTGGGGTGCGCGGGACATCCCGCGTATGCGGCATGCCATGGGCATATCACTGGTGGCAGTCACGCTGATCTCGGCGCTGTTTATCGCGGGCGCGGTGCTGTTTCCCCGGCAGATTATCAGCTGGTTCCTGCCCGACGGCGCAAGCCACGAAATGGCCGTTACCTACCTGCTTGCCGTCACCCCCAGCTACTACCTTGTTGCGCTGAGCACCGTATACGCCATGTGCATCAAAGCGGGTGAAAAAACCTACATCCCGCTGATCGCGGGGGTTGCGAGCATCGCGACGAACACTCTGCTTAACTACGCTTTCATTTTCGGACATTTCGGGTTCCCCTCCATGGGCGTTTACGGCGCGGCTATTGCAACCGACATCGCCGCCGGCGTACAATTAGTCATCGTACTGGCCTTTGCCTACGGCAAACATCTGCCCGCGGGCGCGCCGCTGAAGCAATTGTTTGCCCGGGACCGTGGCTTTGTACGCCGGTTTGTGAAAATGGTCGTACCGGTCATTTTCAATGAAGGGCTTTGGGCGCTGGGCACCACCATGTACGGCGTATACTACGGCCGCATGGGCGACGTGGCTGTAGCGGCCACGGGAATCTGCTCCACCATCGACAGCCTGGTATGGGTATTTATCTTCGGCATGATGCATGCCACCGCCATTATTATCGGTAAAACGCTTGGCGCGGGCCGCAAGGAAGAAGCCTACCTGTACGGCAAGCGGATGATCGCCGGGGCGATGGCCGCGGGCGCCGCGCTGGGCGTGGTGCTGGTTGCGATCCGTCTGCCCATCCTGTCGATGTTCGGCGGGCTGTCGCCGGAGGTAATCGACAAGGCGAAGATTATCCTGCTGTTCAGCGCCGCCACGATGTGGTTCCGGGCGTTCAACTGCATCAATGTCGTGGGCATCCTGCGCAGCGGCGGCGATACGGTGTTCAGCCTTCTGCTGGACGTGGGCAGCATGTGGCTGGTCGGCGTGCCACTGGCGGCGGTTGCCACGTTCGTTTTCCACTGGCCGGTCGAATACGTGTACCTGTGCACCTTTGCGGATGAAATCGTTAAAATCGCCATCGGCGTACCTCATTACATCGGGCGCAAATGGCTGAACAACATTACCGAAAAGAAAGGGGAGTCCGTGCTTGAATGCGATTGATCTGGTGATTAAAATCGGCAGCATGGCGTTGATCCAGCGGGACGACGGCGCAATCGACTATAACATTTTTCAGCGTCTGGGCGACGATCTGCGCCCCGGCATGGCGCTGGTCACCAGCGGCGCGACCGAAATCGGCCGGCTGGACTACCTGCACCGCACCGGTCGGGAGTTGAGCGGCGACCCGGAACAGGACAAGACCGATTACGCCGCGCAGGGGCAAATTGTGCTGATGGATACCTACCGCCGGTTTGTACATCCGGAATACGGCGTGCGCCAGTTGCTGGTAGAGCATACGCATTTTAACGATCCCACCAAGCGGGAGCATATCCGCCAGCTGCTGCTGCGCGCCGCCGGGCAGGACTGCATCCCCATCATCAATTATAACGACCCCGTAAGCGACGAGGAAATGCGCAAGATGGAACTGGCCAGCCGCCGCCGTGACGGGGAAGAAGTGGTGGAATGCGTGGATAACGACGAGACCGCCGCCGTAATCGCCTCGCTGGTCGGCGCGAAAACGCTGGTGCTGCTGACCGGCACCGAGGGCATCTATCTGGACCGGGGCGACCCGTCCACGCTTGTGCGGGATGTGCTTTGCGACGATCTGCCCGCCCTGCGCGCCCGCGTGGGAGAACTGATGACCCACTGCGACGGCGCGAGCCGCGCGGGTGCCGGCGGCGCCAAAGCCAAGCTGGAATACGCGCTGCGCGCCGCCGAGCACGGCAGCCGCGTAATTATCGGGCATGCCCGCCATCACGTATCTGCGCTGGTGAGCGGTGCGGTGCCCTGCACGCAGATCGGCCTGCGGCGAGGATAAGCACCCATGGAAGCGTTTCCCCGCAGTAGAACCGTGCACATTCCATAATTGATACTTTCGGGAGGTCTGCCCATGAATTGGACATTCGTCGTCGCGATCCTGATTTCCGCCCTGGGGGTGGGCGTGTTTTACTGGCAGATGGAGCTTTCCCCGAAAAGCCCGCGCAAGCTCCCTTCCAAACGGGAGAAGGAGTTTCGGATGCCGGATATGCACTTTCACTATACGGCAGACGAGTTGTACGCCATTCTCGGAGAAGCCGGTGAGGCGGGCCGCCCGCTGATGCGCCGCTACTGGCTGCTGGATTTCGGATTTATCCTGTTCTTTCTGGGTGCGATGGTGTCCGTAAGCCTGAACGTTGCAGGCTACGGCACAACACTTTTCTGGCTGATGGCCGGCACAAGCGTTGCGCGCGCCGTGCTGGACGTAGTGGAGAACAGCCTGTTGCTGGTGTTGCAAAGCGCCTACCCCGACCGGAAAAGCGGGCTGGCGGGGCTGGCGGGCTTCGTAACCTCCGCGAAATTCGTCTGTCTGTATGCCTGGGTGATCATCCTGTTTTACAAACTGGCCGGCGCGGCGTTCCACGTCGCCTGATCCCCCACATTCCTTCCTGATATAAAACATCCGAAATGCAAGCACCCCTTCCCGGGCGTACGCCACGCAGCGGGAAGGGGTGTTCCATATTATAATACAGCGGCGGTAAATACGCGCCTGCGTGCTTGTCCGCCCTGGTGCGGGCAGTTCCCCCCGACAGGTTCTACTCCGCGTCCGGCCCGGGTTGCGCGGGTTGCGCCATCGCGGCAGCATAGGCGCACGCCTCGGCCTGCGCCGCAGCCTCGAACCGAAGCCCCGCGGATAAAAGCCCGGCCCTCACCTGCTCCGTCCCGCCGTACGTTTCCATGTCTTCCGCGTGCCGCGCATGGGCCGCCAGCTTCTGGTAGCGTTTGCTGTAACGCTCCTCCTCGCTGAACACGCATCCGCAGTATTTTTGCAGATACAGGTTCAACGCCCGCGCCTCCTCCTGTCCCTGCCGGAAGAGAGGGCGAAAATCCCGGTACAAAAATTCCACGCCGAACTCCTCCGCCGCTTCCTCCGCCGCGGCCCGCAACAGATTGTGTTTCTGATAGGGGCTGTATAAAAGCGTGGTGGAAAAATGGGTAAATCCGTGCAACGCGGCGTAACGGGCCGTTTCCCGCATCCGGCAGGCATAGCACACGCCGCATCGGCCGTTGATGTTTTCCGCCACAGCGACGCAAAAAGGCCGCAGCCCGTAAAAATCGTTCATTTCCAGCGCAAGCCCGATAGACTGAGCATAGTCCGTTACCGTGTTGCGACGCGCGCGATACTCCGTAAACGGATGGATATTAGGGTTATACCAATAGCCCGTCGGCTCGATACCCTCAGCCCGCAGACTTTTAATGCATTCCACCGAGCAGGGCGCGCAGCAGATGTGCAGCAGCAGTTTCAACCGGATCGCCTCCCGCCCGTTCGTTTCGTTCTGTTTGCCGCCGCCGGCGCGCAAACAGGCCCGGTTCAGTATAGCACATTCGCACAGCCATCACCAATACAGGTAAGCGATGATGATTCACCATCGCTTACCTGGGCAGGGTTTTCATTCGCACGCGGCTGTGATATACTGGGCTTATTCCTGAGGAGATGATCATTTTTGAACCGATTTCGGCAAACGGTTTGTCTTCTGCTGGCGGCGCTCACCCTGTCCCTCAGCAGCGCGGCGCTGGCGGATAGCGAAGCAGAGCTTGCCCTGTTCAGTCAGGCGGCCGCGGCACTGCAAAGCCCCCTGCAGGAAGCACTGCAAACCGGAACCCTTACCCTGCGCACCGGGGAAACCGCTTATGTGCCCAGCGTGTCTCCGGAGATTACCCCGCATGACAAACTGGATACCCTCACCCTGCCCGCCGTGAACGGCACTTTTGAAACCAGCGATTCCGGCGTGGTCACGGTAGACGCGCAGGGGCTGATGACTGCCGTATCCGCAGGCACGGCGACCGTTACGTATCACGCCGCCACAGGCGACGTACCCTTCACTGTGACGGTTGCGGACGATGCGATGCCGCAGAGCATCCGCGCGCTTACCTACGTGGCCCGGCGCGAATACCTTACTACCCACCGTGCGCGCCTGCCCAAGTATAACAAGTACGCCAAATGGTACTACGGAAAAAAGAAAGAAGTCGGCTGGTGCTCGGTTTTCACCATCTGGTGCGCCAACGCGAGCGGCAACAACCCCATTGACGAGCAGGATGCCGCCTCCGCCGACCCGAAGGGCGTGGTACTGTTCCGCGAGGGTCAGGTGGGCAACCAGTATGACGGTTTTAACAAGATCAACCGGTTCGTGGGCGTTCCGCGCCCCGGTTATCTGGTGATCTACGCGGATCTTTCCAACGGGTACCGCGCCACGCACATCGGCATCGTGGTAGACGCGGCAGATCAGGGAAACGGCCTCTACCGGGTCACCACTGTGGAAGGCAATATGAGCAACACCGTGAAAAGTTACTGTTACCTGTACGACAGTAACGCCGATAACCATACAGTAGGTGTAGAAAAAGGCAAGAAGCTGCAAAGCAATATGAGTACGTTGCCCGCCGCAGAACAGACCGACCCGCTTCTGCAGTACGAACTGCATACCGACCACTGGGCCGTGTTCGGCTTCGGCGCCACGTGGCAATAACCCTGTTTCGCCCTTGTACGAGGCGGGTATGGCATCTGTAGACGCCCATTCACCCGGCGCCGTCACGGCGCCGGCGATTACAAAATGAAAACAAGGAGGAACCAACCATGAAAGAACTGAAAGGGACCCGTACGGAAGCAAATCTGCAGGACGCGTTCGCAGGAGAAAGCAAAGCCCGCAACAAGTACACTTATTACGCGTCCAAGGCCCGCAAGGATGGATACGAGCAGATTGCCGCCCTGTTTGAGGAGACCGCCGCCAACGAAAAAGAGCACGCCAAAATCTGGTTTAAGCTTCTACACAACGGCGAAGTGCCCGGCACCGAAGCCAACCTGCTGGACGCTGCCGAAGGCGAGAACTACGAATGGACGGATATGTACATCCGCATGGCCGAGGAAGCCAAACAGGAAGGTTTCGACCAGATTGCCGGTTTGTTTACGATGGTAGCCAAGATTGAAAAGACCCACGAGGAACGCTATCGCAAGCTGCTGGCCAACATTCAGGAGGGCGTGGTGTTCAGCCGCGACGGTGATCAGGTGTGGCAGTGCGCCAACTGCGGCCATATCGTGATCGGCAAGAAAGCCCCGGAGCTGTGCCCCGTATGCAAACACCCCCGCTCGTTCTTCCAGATCAAGGCCGAAAACTACTGAGGTTTCAGTATACCGCCGCATAATGGGGACGTTCCGCCGGCATAAGGCGCGGCGTCCCCTTCGCATTTTACAGAACAGGAGAAACGCCATGCGGGTTGCGCACATCAACGTCATCTCAAGCCTCAGCACGGGCAACGTGGCCGTGGGCATCTGCGAAACGGTGCAGGAGATGGGCCACCGGGCGCTGCTTTGCTATTCCCGCGGCAATCCCCCGCGCGCCGTGCCCGGCTACCGGATCGGCAACCGGGTGGATAAATGGCTGCACGGGGTGGGCGCGCGGCTGCTGGACCGTTCCGGCTTTTTCAGCCACCGGGCCACCCGCAGACTGATCCGCCAGCTGGAGCTATACAAGCCGGACATCGTGCACCTGCACAATCTGCACGGGTATTATCTGGACGTGCGCATGCTGTTTGCCTGGCTGGCGAAGGCCAACCTGCCCGTGGTGTGGACGCTGCACGACTGCTGGCCGTTCACCGGTCACTGCGCGTATTACTCCATGGCCAAATGCAGCCGGTGGCACTCCGGCTGCGGCCATTGCCCCCAGCGACACGCCTATCCGCAAAGCCTGCTGATTGATCAATCCGCCCGCAACTGGCAGGAAAAGCGAACCGCCTTCCTTTCCGTGCCGAACCTGACGCTGGTCACTCCCTCGGTGTGGATGGGGCAGGAGGCGAGCCGCTCTTTTCTGGGCAAACGCCCGCTGCGCGTGATCCCCAACGGGATTGACCTGACTGATTTTCGCCCCTGCGAAGAACCCGATCTGGTAGCCGACGTAGCCAAACGCTACGGGTTGGACGCGCTAAAAGGCCGCCGGATGCTGCTGAGCGTAGCCAGCACCTGGGAACCGCGCAAGGGGCTTGACGACCTGATCGCGCTTGCCCCCCTGTTAAGGGAGGACCTGATGATCGTCGCCGTGGGCCTGTCGCCATCACAGCGCCAGAACCTTCCGGATAACCTGCTGGGGCTGCCCCGCACCCAGACCGTGCGGGAGCTGCGCGCCCTGTACACCGCAGCCGACCTGTGCCTGAGCCTGAGCCACGAGGAAACGCAGGGTCTGACCCTGCTGGAAGCCCTCGCCTGCGGCACGCAGGCGCTCTGTTACGACGCAACCGCTCTGCCGGAAACCGTAACCGCCGAGGTGGGCGAGGTGGTGCCGGAATACGATCTGGAAGCCGTCGCCGCCGCCTGCGCGCGCCTGTGCGACCAGCCGAAATCTCCGCAAGCCTGCCGCGCCCGCGCGGAACAGTACGAAAAGCGCGGGCAGTACGCCCGCTATGCGGGGCTGTACGGGGAACTGCTGGAACGCCGGGATGAATTGAAATAGGATAAGGATTGGCTACATCAAACCTCATTTTTTTCGTTACTCCGAACCCTCCGCGAGCAAACAAAAAACCGAAGCGTCTTTTCGATGCTCCGGTTTTTATGCTTTGCGATACTCCGCAACGGCGGCCGTCATTTTGCGCTCTCGACGATCTTCTTGAAAGCCTCGGGATCGTTCACGGCGATGTCGGCAAGCATTTTGCGGTTGATCACGATGTGGTTCTTCTTCAGGCCGTTCATCAGCACCGAATAGCTCATGTCGTTCAGGCGGGCAGCGGCGTTGATACGGGTGATCCACAAACGGCGGAAGTCGCGTTTGCGCATCTTGCGGCCCGCAAAAGCAAAACGAAGGCTGCGAGCCACCTGCTCGTTGGCGGAGCGGTACTGCCGGGATTTTGCGCCAAAATAGCCTTTGGCAAGCTTGAGCACCTTACGGCGCTTCTTGTGTGCATTCACGGCCCCTTTAATACGTGCCATGTTTCTTTCCTCCTTGAAAAAATCAGCGAAGCGTCTTTATTTGTAGGGAAGCAGCTTGTGGATGGTGCGGGCCTCGGTCGGGTTGTCGATCACGCCGTCCGCGCGCAGGTGGCGGGTACGCTTGGTGGTCTTGAGGTGCACCTGATGATTGGCGTTCATCTGCTTGTGCTTCACCTGGCCGTTTTTCGTAAAGGAGAAACGCTTGGCGGCGCCGCGATGGGTTTTTTGCTTAGGCATAGGGGTTGTCCTCCTCTCCATATGGGGTCCGCGTCCATGGCAAACGCCCGGACACGGAAGGACCGGGCGCTTGCGCCGTTTGAAACGGCGGGGCTAACGGATCCTTAGGTCAGATCATATTCTCGCTTTCGCGCTTGACCTTTTTCTTGGGTTGCTCCTTCGGGGCGTCCGTTTGGTCGGAAGCCTCCTGCTTTTGCGGGTCCGACTGAGCTTTGCGCTCCTGCGAACGTTCCGCGAAGCTCTTCTTCTCCGCCTTCGGAGCAAGAATCATAATCATGTGGCGGCCTTCCAGCAGAGGCCTGCGCTCTATCGAGCCGTATTCCTCAACGCGTTTGGCAAAATCCATCATGATCTGCATACCGATGTTCGCATGAGCGATCTGGCGGCCGCGGAAACGGATGCTCACTTTCACCTTGTCGCCGGCCTCCAGGAATTTTACGGCGTTCTTCATCTTGGTCTGAACGTCGTTTTCCTCAATGGTAGCAGACAACTGCACTTCTTTGAGCTCCACGATGCGCTGGTTTTTCCGCATATCCCGTTCGCGCCTGGACTGCTCGTAACGGTGCTTGTCGTAGTCCATCAGCTTGCACACGGGCGGCTGTGCGCCGGGAACGATCTTTACCAGATCCAGCCCGGCTTCTTCGGCCTTCTCCATGGCAACGCGGGTAGGCACTACGCCCAGCTGCTCGCCTTCGGGGCCGATCAGGCGCACCTCGCGGTCGTTAATCTCTTCGTTAATCATCGGTTCGTTGTTGATATCCATACACCTCCGTATAATTCAGGGCGTTTCATCGCCCTTGCGGGCAAATAAAAAACGCCGGGTAAACAACCCGCCGCGCATGCCATCCTTGCGGTCTTTGTGCCGCAACCTGCGCAAAACGGATTCGCGCGGTGAGAAGCGGGCGGCTTCTGCTTACATTGCATACTATACCACACAGGCGGTACGGCTGTCAACGTTTTTTTCCGTTTCCTGTTTCGATCTCCCCGTTATGCTTGCAATCAATTTGTTCCTTCTGTATAATAATGAAAAGTCCGTACCATTCCGGATTGATTTCAGTAACCCCAATGTCTTCACAAAGGGATCATCGGCATCTGGGGTTATCGGTGCGAGGCAAAATATGAATTTCAAAAAATGGTCCCTGCCACTTCTCCTAACAATGGTAATGGTAACGGTCGTCTGGTTGGCTGTTTCGGATCAATCCCCCGTTCACAAAACGGTTTCCACGAGCGATCCGCTCACCTGGTCTGCGGGCTGGCAGGCCGAAGAGACCGACGGTTCGCTGCACCCGCTCACCCTGCCTGTCCGGCTGGCCCCCGGCGAAAACACCGTGGCAAATACCCTTCCCCCCGCGTTACCCGCGGGGACGATGCTGTATCTGAAAACCGGCTACCAGCAGGTTTCCGCCGAGGTTGGCGGGCAGGCGGTTGCCGTGCAGGGCATCGCCTCCGTGCCCGGCAACCGCATCACCTGCGATCAGCCGTGGTCCGTTGTGCCGCTCGCCCCCGACATGGCAGGCAAAACCATCCGCCTGCGTTTCAGTGGCACGGGGAACAAGCCCTTTATCGAGTTGTACGATGTGCGAATGGGTTCCACGGAAAGCATCCGTCTGGCGCTTCTGTACCGTTGCCTTCCCACCTTGATGATCAGCCTTCTGATCGTTTTGTTTGCGCTTTGCCTGTTCGCCTTCGCCCTGCTGGTTGTCCGCCGTCGCGACAGGAAGGTTCCTCCGGGATATTACGCCCTGATGCTGTTCTTATTTTTTGCCAGCGTCTGTTTTTATACAGATACGGATATTTCCGGGGTGAGTTTTCAGGGCAGTCAGGCGTTTTTTCTGGTTAACCTCTTCAGTTATCTGCTAATGCCCATTCCCTTTTTACACTATGTCGGTTTTGCCCGCCCGTCGCTTAAGCCCATTACGCGCTTCTTCTGCATATTGCTGTTTGCCGATGTGCTGGCACAACTTGGGCTGCTGATTACCGGCCGCTACGTTCTCTGGGTGGGGCTGACGGCTTCGCACGTTCTGCTTGCGCTTGCCTGCATAACGCTGTTGGTTGCCATGATCCGCCGCCATTACCTCTCCGCTTTGGATAGCGAACTGTCGCTGGGCGTCGGCGTGGCCGCCGTTTCGGGGCTGATCACGGTCGCGCTTTTCTACCTGTACCCGGTGGAAGACAACACCTCGGTTTTCCGCTACGGGGTACTTGTGCTGGTGTTTGGGCTGTGCGTAAGCGTTTTTCGCGCCAACGTGGACAGCGTCGTTCAGGCCAAACGCATGGAACAGCTTCGCGTACAGGAAGAGGAATACCGCATCGTCGTTCGGCAGAGCCCCAAACAGCTGTTACGTTACGACGTAGCCAGCCGGACCCTGCAAAAGGGCGAAACCGAATGTACCCTTTTTGGCGACACGCAGAACATCGCCGATTTTCCCGAGTCCATCCTTGCGGATGGTTATGTGGCGGATGGCAGCGTGGAAGATTTTCGTTCGCTTTTCAGCGATATTCGCGCCGGCAGGCCTTACGGCTCCACCGCTGTTTGTCTGCGCGGGGCCAAAGGCGACTACCCCTGGTATCACGTGGAATATACCCTGATCTACACCAGTGAGGGGCAACCCCTGCAGGCAGTGATCGCCTTAAGCGATATCACGGAGCAGCGCCAGAGCGAGCTGGTGAAGCGTAAGTGGAAACAGGCTTATACGGCGTTTCCCCCCGCCGACATAAATTATTACGAATATAACCTTACCCAGAATACGTTTATGGAAATGTCCGGCGAAATGCTCCCGCCAATCTCCCAGCAGGCCCAGCGCACGCTGGATCTGGCGGTGAACGAGCTGGCCGACCATAACATCTTCCCGGAAGACGGGCACCGCTTTCGCGCCTTTCTGGAGCGGGAACGGCTGCTGGACCTGTACGAGAACGGAATTCGCCTCGACCGGCTGGAATTTCGTCGTTTGAACGCAGACGGCCACCCTCTTTGGACCCTGGCCAACCTGCAACTGAGCGATAACCCCGTGACCCGCGATATTATGGCTTTTCTGCTTTTATCCGACGAGGATGACGCCCGCCGGAAACGGGAGGCGCCCGACGGCAATGGCGAACATGACACGCTGACGGGGCTTTCCAGCCGCGCCGCCTTTGAAAAACAGTTTGCCTCCCTGCTGGAGCACAGTGAGAGCAGCGACGTTCACGCGCTGGTTTGTCTGGACGTGGACGGGATGCGCCGGGTGAACGACGCTTACGGCCATATTTTTGGCGACCGGGTGTTAACCGAGCTGGCTGCCAGCCTGAAAACCATGACCCGCAGCGGCGACATCGTCGGTCGCGTGGACGGGGACCAGTTCCTTTTCTGCCTGAGTAATACCCGGGATGACGCGCGCTATCTGGAGAAGCGTGCGGCTTTCCTTTGCCAGGGGCTGCGCAGGCAATTCGGCAACGGTCTGGAGATTACCGTCAGCATGGGGATCGCGCTTTATCCGCGGGACGGTTCCACCTTCCAGGAATTATTCGAAAAATCCGCGATGGCGCTGTACTACGCCAAACGGAGCGGAAGCAGCCGCTACATCTTTTTCCACAACGGGCTGATGAAACCGCAGGAGCAGGCGGGCGACGAACCGGACCTGTACGACGCGGGTACTCTTCTGTCCGGCTCGGTGCACAGCCACGGCGACCCCGAGCGGACACTGCTGATCGTAAACGACGAAGAGGAGACGAAAACGCTTCTGGAGGGGATTTTTCAGCGTGATTACCGACTGTTGTCCGCCGCCACCGTCGGGGAATGCATGGGTCATCTGTCCCGGGAAAAAGCGTCCATCTCCGCCATCCTGCTGGATTTGTGTCTGAACGGAGCCGATGGTCTGGAGCTTTTTGACCAGATCCAGAAAAAAATCGACCCCTTTTCCATCCCTGTCATTGTCATCAGCACCGCCGGGGAAGGCGAATTGGGCATGCGTGCCGTCGAAATGGGCGCGACGGATCTGGTATACAAGCCGTTTAATCCCCGGCTGGTCCGCCTGCGGGTGAAAAACGCGATCCACAAACGCGAAACCGAATCGCTGCGGGCACAGAACCGCTATCTGATTATGCAAAAAAACGACGAGCAGCGCCACCAGAACGAATTGCGCTACATCGCCGAACACGACCCGTTGACCAACATCTGCAATAAAGCCGCGTTCTACCGCAAGACCCGCCTGATGCTGGACAAATCACCCGACACCGCCTTTGTGATGATCACCTTCGATATTGAAAAATTCCGCCTGATCAACGATATTTTCGGGCATACGGAAGGCGACCGGCTGCTGCGCTTTATCGCACAGCGCATGCAAAACCTCTACGCAAGCGTAGGCACGTACGCCCGGATCGATGCGGATAACTTCGCCCTGTGCCTGCCGTACGACCCCGATCTGTTAAAAAGGCATCTGGCGGATAACGACCGGAACATGAAGGATTACGATCTTCCGTTTGAAATTCTGCTGGTTTACGGCCTGTATATCATCGATGACCGCACCCTGCCGGTCAGCATTATGCACGACCGGGCGGAGATGGCCAAGCGCACGGTGAAAGGCAATTATGTAAACCGCTACGCCTATTACGACGATCAGCTCCGCAAGTCTCTGCTGGACGAACAGCAGATTATCAACGACATGAACGATGCGCTGCAGCAGAAACAGTTTGAGATTTACCTGCAGCCCAAGTGCATTATCAGCACCGGGGAAATCGTAGGCGCGGAAGCGCTGGTGCGCTGGAATCACCCCACCCGCGGGCTGCTGATGCCCGGAAAGTTCGTGCCGATCTTTGAGAAGAACGGCTTCATCATGAAGATGGACGCCTACGTGTGGGAGCAGGTTTGCGCGCTGATGCGCAGGTGGATGGACCAGAATGCCGGCAAGCCGCCCCTGCCGGTCAGTATGAACGTATCCCGCGTGAATATTTATAATCCCGCGCTGGTCGGCACGTTATGCCAGCTGGCCGAACGGTACCGGGTTCCCCGGCGCTATATTGAGCTGGAAATTACCGAAAGCGCCTATACGGAAAACCCCAAACAGCTGTCCGAGTTGATCGCGGAGCTGCGCCGCGAAGGGTTCACCGTGGAAATGGACGACTTCGGCAGCGCCTATTCCAGCCTGAACATGCTGAAGGAAATTTCCGTGGATATGCTCAAACTGGATATGCGCTTTCTCTACGGCAACGACCAGGACGGGCGCGGCGGCACCATCCTCAACAGCATCGTGCGTATGGCGCGTTACCTGGCGCTGCCCATTGTGGTGGAAGGGGTGGAAACGGCGGCACAGTCGCGCTTTCTTTCGTCCATCGGGTGTATGTTCGCGCAGGGATATTATTTCTACAAACCCATGCGCGTGTCAGATTTTGAAGCGTTGCTCACCACCCCTGCCGCTCACGCGCCGCACGGCTTGCGCGAATCCTTCCCGGAGTCTGCGGTGCGCCGGGTGTGGAGCATCGACGGGGATTTCAGCCTGATGCTCTCCACCATTCCCTGCGCTGCCAGCCTTTGCGAGTTAAACGGCGACACCATCGAGCTTCTGCGCATCAACGAAGAGTATCTGGCGCTGACCGGCGACCGCACGGAACATATCTACCAGTGCGGAAAAAATGTGCAGGCACTGACCACGAATCAGGAATACAATCGGCTGCTCGCACTCTTCGCCAAAGCCTTTGAAACCCAGGGCGCGGTAGAAAGCGAATATCTTCGCTTCAGCCAGGACGGAGTGCAGCGCCGGTACCACGTCAAGGTCAAATTTATTTCCGGCGATACGCTCCGGTCGCTCTACTTTATCACATACATGCCCGCCACCGACCCGCAGCCTTCCAGGGAGGCCATACCGCCGCTTTCCCTATGCCCTCCGCCGCAGCTGCCGCTTACCCGGCAGGGGAACGACCCGGAGAAGTAAGGCGAAAAAAGGAGTCCGGCACACGTTTACCCGTGCCGGACTCCTTTTGTTTTAGCGATTTCCACACTCTATGATTTCAAATCCCTCTCGTTCAAATCCCTCTGGTGTCGTCATTCGAGAGCGGTTCTGCCGCGTTCCCCTTTGCCGGGTATCCCCGGCGCTTTCGCCAGCCCCAGCAGTGGGAAAGCCATGGCGACAATTGGCAGGAAATAGCGGAAATAATCGTTCACCGGCGAAAGGATACACACCCCGAGGCTTAACAGCGCAGGCACGAAAGCGGTCAGTTCGCGCCCGCGTCTGCGGCGCAGCAGGGAAAAAGCCGCCGCAACCAACAGCCACGTATAGGTGGGGCAGAACAGCGCAAGCTCCAGCACCGGCACGCGCCGCCAGCCCCGGGCATAGGCCGCCAGCAGGGTGCGCGCCTTTTCCAGCGGCGCAATCTGCGTGGTGTGCAGATACAGCGGGTTGTCGCCCAGATCGTAGGTTTCAAACACGAAGCGAATCCCGCCCTGATAGTGGTAGGTGCGCGCGGAATCAATCTTGGGGGTGAAAGCGTAGTAGCCGCTGCCGCCCGCTACGAAAGCTTCCAGGCCGGTCAGCGGGTATTCGCGAAGCATAGCAAGCCATGTTTTGCGGTAACGGGCCAGCGCGGCGGTTTCCGCCTCGCGCCCCTGTCCGTACTGCCGGAAGGTATACTTGACCGGGTCGGAGATATTCGCCTCGTACAGGCCGGGCAGCGCCGCCGCGTCCAGCACGCGGTCAATTTCCGCCACCTCCTGCGGGGTAACGGTATCGGCATGGTCACGCAGGATGCGCGCGCTTTGCTGAAAACATACCGAGTAGATCCCGGACGCCGTTTCATCCTTAATCCCCAACGCGGGCACCAGCCCGTTGTTAAACGCAAACGCCAGCGCCAGCGCCGCCGCCAGCGCACCCCCGGCCCTCCACCGCGAACGCCCGTGAAAGCCGAACGACACGGCGATGACCGCCGAACCCAGCACCACGTACAGGCCGTTGCTGCGCAGCAGGCAGGCCAGCAGCGCGAAAACCGCGTAGGCCGCAAGCCCTTTCGCCTTCGGCGCGCCGAAGCGGATGATCTCCGCCGTGCGCACGGCAAACAACAGCAGCGCCGCCGTATACAGCGTATCCTTCCCCACCGCCTGCGCGAAGGAAGAAAAAATGGGCGTCAGCCCGAAAAACGCAAGCGCCGCCACCCGCCACCCGCGGGGAAGCCTTAACCTGCGCAGAAAGCGCAGCGTATCCGCAAGGGCATACGCCAACAGCAGCGTTTGCATCAGCGTAAACAGGAACGCGCCCAGATTGTCGCTGCCAAAGATTCGCCCCAGCCAGACACAACCGCCGAAAAGCCAGGTGGTCAGCATCGGGTGCCAGGTGGAAAGCGCCCGCAGGCCGTACAATCCGCCCAGCATCTCTCCCATGTCCCAGATGACGGTGCCGGGATAAAACGCCAGCAGGAACGGCAGCCAGCAAACCAGCAGAAAAGCCATCGCCGCCTGCGTGGGCCGCCTGCGCCGCCACGCCGTGATACGCGGAAAACGCCGGTTCAGCATATCCAGCCAGCCGGTTCTGCCTGCGGATACTCCACCGCTCGCAGGCGCGCGCTCCAGCCAGCCGCAGATCAGCGCGATTGCCGCCGCCATCACGGCGCTCTGGCCGAGGATGCACAGCGCGGCGCTTGCCCAGGCCGCGGCGCTGTGCAGGAACGACCACGTATCGTAGGCAAAAAGCGTGGTGGCAAAGTAGTTGATCCCGCCGAACAGCAACCCCATCCCGGCCATCCCCACCGTGACCCGCGCGCCGACAGGGCCGGTCGCCAGCCAGTACAGCCCGGAAAGCAGCAGGGCGTACAGCACCCAGACGGGGCTGAACGCTGCAAGCGGCGGATCGCTGATCCCCACATACCCCGCGGGGGAAAGCGTGAACGCGGCCATGGAAAGAACGCCTGCCAGCAAACAGCCCGGCAGGCGAAAAACGAGGGGAGAACGTCGGCGTTCGGTCATGGGTTTACTCCATCCGGTTGCGGTCGCGCAGCAACCGGAGCATATTCAGGTTCACTTCAAACAGCTGCCGGTGCTTCTTGGCCACGGTGTCCAGTATCAACCCGCACACCAGCATCAGGATGGCGAGCGTCATCATCACGCCGGAAACGATCAGCGTGGGAAAGCGCGGCACCAGCCCCGTGCGGAAGTACTCCATCAGCACCGGGATAAACATACCCACGCCCACCACCCCGAAAAGCGCCGTGAACAGGCCGAAGAAGGACAGCGGGCGATACTCCTTATACAGCCGCGCCACGGTGCGCAGCACGCGCATACCGTCGCTGTAAGTGTTCAATTTACTGGGGTTATCGGCGGAACGGTCGCGGTACTCCACCGGCACGCTGATAATGGAAAGGTTCTTGTCCAGCGCGTGGATGCTCATTTCGGTTTCAATTTCAAAGCCTTTCGACAGCACCGGGAAGGATTTGACAAACTGGTAACTGAAGGCGCGGTAGCCGGTCATCAGGTCGGAAATATTGCCGTGAAAAATCCGGTTGACCATGCCGCGCACCATGCGGTTGCCCGTATTGTGGAAGGGGCGCTTGTTCTGCGTAAAGTAGGTGGAACTCAACCTGTCGCCCACCACCATGTCGGCCTTCTGTTCCAGCACCAGGTCCACCATCGCACGGGCGCTTTCGGCGGGATAAGTGTCGTCGCCATCGATCATCAGGTACGCGTCGGCGTCGATTTCCCGAAACATGGTGCGGATCACGTTGCCCTTGCCCTGTCGGCGCTCGTAGCGCACCGTCGCCCCGGCCTCGCGGGCGATTTCGTCCGTGCCGTCGGTGGAATTGTTATCGTATACAAAAATATCCGCCTCCGGCAGCGCGGCGCGGTAATCCGTAACCACCTTCGCGATGGATTTCGCCTCATTGTAGCAGGGGATCAGCACGGCAATCTTCATGAATGATGCGGCGCCTCCACGAACGTTTTTTACAGTCAGCCACAGAATACCATGCGGTATCCGGTTTGTCAAACGCGGGGCTTGCTACCGATTCAAATCATGTAGCGAAATGGTATTGACGGGCGGGCTTTACCGCGGTACAATGCCACCCAACAGAAGGAGGCGTTCTCATGAAAACCATCGGCCTGATCGGCGGCATGAGCTGGGAAAGCACCGTAACTTATTACCAGATCCTGAACCAGCGGGTAAACGCGACGCTGGGCGGCTACCACAGCGCAAAGTTACTGCTGTACAACGTGGACTTTGCCGAGGTGGAGGCGCCGCAGCGCGTCGGGGACTGGAACCGCGTGGGCACGCTGCTTGCGGACGCGGCGCAGCGGCTGGAGCGAGGCGGCGCAGATTTTGTGCTGTTGGGCACCAACACCATGCACGTCGCCGCCCCGCAGATCGAAGCCGCCATTCGCGTGCCGTTTGTTCACATCGCGGATGCGACCGCCGAGGCGCTTGCGGCAAAGGGCATCCGGCGCGCGGCGCTGCTGGGCACGCGCCCCACCATGGAAAAAGACTTTTTCCGGGAGCGCCTCGCCAGCCGCGGGATTGCAGCGGACATTCCCACGCCGGAGGAGCGGGCCATGCTCCACCGCGTCATCTTTGACGAGCTTTGCTTTGGCAAATGTCTGCCGGAAAGCAAAGCCGCCTATCTGCGGGTGATCGAGCGCATGGCCGACGCGGGCGCGGAAGCGGCCATATTGGGCTGCACGGAAATCGGGATGCTGGTGTCCCAGCAGGACACGAACGTGCCGCTGTTTGATACCACCGTGGTGCACGCCGAAAAAGCCGCCCGGCTGGCGCTGGAATAACCGCCACACCGCAAGCAGAAACCGTATGGCAACGCAGATGGGCCTTTGTAAGCAATTTAAGACCGCCCCGAATTGGCGTAAGCCACGGGGCGGTCTGCCTGTATGATGGCGGTATGTATTATTGCCGGTTGCTGGCCCAGTGCGCCTGCTCGATGGCCAGGTCACGGTGGGTCACGCTTACATGCTGGCCCAGCGCCTTTAGCTGCTCGCACAGGGATTCCGCGATGGCTACGCTGCGGTGCGCGCCGCCGGTGCAGCCGATGGCGATCACCAGCCGGTGTTTACCCTCGTTGACGTAGTTGGGCAGCAGAAAGGTGAGCATATCCATGCACTTTGCAAGAAACGTCTGGGTTACGGGGTGGTTCAGCACAAAATCCTTCACGTCCTGATCCAGCCCGGTATGGTGCCCCAGCTCCGGAATATAGAAGGGATTGGGCAGAAAACGCACGTCAAACACCAGGTCCCCGTCGCGGGGGATGCCGCGCTTAAACCCGAAGCTGAGCAGCTCGATACGCAAAATCGGCTCGTTGCCCGCCTGCATCACAATATCGCGCAGTTTTGCCTGCAAGGCGCTGATTTTTAACTCGCTGGTGTCGATTACATGGTTGGCGGTTTCGCGCAGGGGCTGTAAGCGTCCGCGCTCGGCGGCGATGGCTTCTTCCAGGCTCATCCCCTCGCTGGCCAGCGGGTGGTCGCGGCGCGACTCCTTATACCGGTTCACCAGCATCGCGTCATGCGCCTCAATAAACAGCGTGTCGATCACAAAGCCCACGCTTCGGGCCTCGTCGATCATCTTCACGACCGCTTTGGCGTCGAAAAACTCGCCGGAGCGGATATCCACGGCGATGGCCACCAGCGGGCGGCTGATGTTGGAGGCCTTGCACGCTTCCATAAAGCGCACCAGCATCATGGGCGGCAGGTTGTCCACACATAACGCGCCCAAGTCCTCCAGCGTGCGGATCGCTACGGTCTTTCCGGCGCCGCTTAGCCCGGTAACGATTAAAAACTGCACAGGCAACCCTCCTTTAAGGTTCAGGGTTGGGCATCCGGGGCGTCAGCCCTGCGGCGATAGCTCCTCGCCCACCACACGCACTTCCGGCTCCAGCCGTACGCCCGTTTTTTCGTACACAATCTGCTGCACCCTGTCCATCAGGGCCAGATAATCCGCCGCGGTACCGCTTTGGTCGTTCACGAGGAACCCCGCGTGCAGGGTGCTTACGCTCGCGCCCCCGATGCGCAGGCCTTTGAGTCCGCACTGATCAATCAGCGTACCCGCAAACTGCCCCGGCGGGCGTTTGAAGGTGCTGCCGCAACTGGGCAGCGTAATCGGCTGCTTCTCCCGGCGGCGGGCAGCAAACTCCCGCATGGTGACACGAATGGTATCCGGATCCCCCTGCGCAAGCGCCACGGTCGCGGAAAGCACAATCTCCGGTTCGGCCCCCGGTGCGCACAGTCGGCTGTGCCGATAGCTGAAATCCATCTCGTCGCGGGTATAATGGCGGAACTCTCCGCCAAACGTAACGCAGGTTACGCCCTCCGTCACGCTTTGCATGTCGCCGCCATAAGCGCCGGCGTTGATTACCACGCCTCCGCCCACCGTGCCGGGGATGCCCGCGGCAAATTCCAGCCCCGTCAGCGACGCGTCGGCGGCGGCACTGCTTAAGCGGGCCAGCGTGGCGCCCGCCTGCGCGGTCATCGCGAACCGACCGTCCGGCAGGGGTACGGGCGGGGTGATCTCCGCAAATTCCGCCCCGAACCGCAGGGTAAGCCCGGTCAGGCCCCCGTCCTTCACCAGCAGGTTGGAACCGTTGCCCAGCAGGTTGATCGGCACACCCAGTTGCCGGGCCAGACGTAGAACCTGCAGCAGCTGGTCGGCGGAGGAAATTTCGCAAAGCACCTCCGCCGGGCCGCCCAGCCCCAGCGTGGTATATCGGCTCATCGGAACGTTTTCCGCAAGGTCTTTTTTTTTCACAAGAAGGCGCAGGCCTTCCAGAAGATCATCCCGTATGGTTTCCTCCACCGGCGCCTCCCCCTTTGCCCTGTTCGGGTTCATTGTAACGCAGTCGGCCCCGGCTGTCAAAGATTTACCGGACGCGGCGGGCGGTTTTTACACCTTCCATCAAAACAGGCCGCCCGCGGGCGCGGCAGGGGGGCGATAGTCCCTCCGTCACGGCGCGGGCGGCGCGTATTCGTTTTTATCTCCGTGCAATCGGGCAGCCGTCTGTTTATACGTTCAGTTCCGCCTTATCGCCCAGTTCCCCGGCGAAGCGTTTCAGCAAGGGATCCACGCACTCCGCCACAAAGGCTTCCACCTGCTGGGCACTACGGCCGATAAAGCGCTTCGGTTCCAATATCGCTTCGATGTCCGCGCGGCTCACCATAAAATCGGGGTCGGCGGCGATACGCTCCACCAGATCGTTTTGCCCGCCTTCTTCTTTTACCACCGCCGCGGCCTGCTGGCTGTACACGCGCAGTTTTTCGTGCAGGGCCTGCCGGTCGCCGCCCTTCTTAACCGCGTCCATCAAAATGTTCTCGGTCGCCATAAAGGGCAGCTCGTTCATCACGCGGGCGCGGATCACCTTGGGGTACACCACCAGTCCGTCGCACACGTTCATCATCAGGTTCAAAATGCCGTCGGTGGCCAAAAACGCCTCGCTGACCGCGATGCGGCGGTTGGCACTGTCGTCCAGCGTGCGTTCAAACCACTGGGTGCCCGCGGTGATGGCGGCGTTGAGCGTATCCACCATCACATAGCGGCTTAACCCGCTGATTCGCTCGCTGCGCATGGGATTGCGTTTATACGGCATGGCGGAGGAGCCGATCTGGTGCTTTTCGAAGGGTTCCTCCATCTCCTTGTAACTTTGCAAAAGCCGCAGGTCGTAGCTGAACTTGCTGGCGCTCTGCGCGATGCCGGACAGCACAGACACCACCTGATAATCCATCTTGCGGCTGTAGGTCTGCCCGCTTACGGGCACAACGCGCGTAAAGCCCAGGTCCGCGGCGATGTCTTTTTCGATCTGCGCGATCTTTTCGCCGTCGCCGTCCAGCAGCTCCATAAAGCTGGCCTGCGTGCCGGTGGTGCCCTTGCTGCCCAGCAGCGCCAGCGTGGCCAGCCTGTGTTCCACCTCGTCGCAGTCCATCAGCAGTTCGTTCATCCACAGGGACGCGCGTTTGCCCACGGTGGTCAGCTGCGCAGGTTGCAGGTGGGTGTAGGCCAGCGCGGGCAGGTCGCGGTGCGCCATGGCGAAATCCCGCAGCTCCTTGATAACGTTGAGCAGCTTATGCCGCACCAGCGTAAGGCCCTGTTTCATCACCAGCACATCGGTATTGTCGCCCACGTAGCAGCTGGTGGCCCCCAGGTGGATAATGCCCTTCGCCTTGGGACACTGCACGCCGTAAGCGTAAACGTGGCTCATCACATCGTGGCGCACTTCGCGTTCCCGCGCCTCGGCCACGTCGTAGTTAATATCGTCCCTGTGGGCTTCCAGCTCGGCAATCTGCTCGTCGGTAATGGGCAGGCCCTGCTTCTGCTCGGCTTTGGCAAGGCTGATCCACAGCCTGCGCCAGGTGCGGAACTTGTTATCTTCCGAAAAAATAAACTGCATCTCGGGGCTGGCGTATCGGGTAGAAAAGGGGCTGACATAGATGGAATGATCGGTCATGGGAGAACCCTCCTTCGTTTCCGCGGCGGGGGTGCCGTTATCAGGCGCGGCTCGGCCGGAAATAGGCCACGCCGCCTTCAAACAACGGCTGGAATGTTAACCCTTCGACGTTCCGGTAAAGATTCCTGCCGCTGCGCTCGGTATGGGCCATCTTGCCCAGCACCCGCCCGTCCGGCGAGGTAATCGCCTCCACAGCCAGCACGCTTCCGTTGGGGTTGACCGACAGGTCCATACCCGGTACGCCGTTTGCGTCCACATACTGCGCCGCAATCTGGCCGTTGGCGGCCAGCTCCGCAAGCAGCGCGTCGCCGCAGACGAATCGGCCTTCCCCGTGGCTGACGGGCACGGTATAGACTTCGCCCACCTTACATTTTTGCAGCCACGGGCTTTGGTTGCTCGCGATCCGTGTGCGCACCAGCCGGCTCTGGTGCCGGCCGATGGTGTTAAACGTAAGGGTGGGGCAAGTATCGTCCGTATCGACAATTTTGCCGAAGGGCAGCAGTCCCAGCTTGATCAGCGCCTGAAAGCCGTTGCAGATGCCCAGCATCAGGCCGTCGCGTTCGTTCAGCAGCGCCATCGCGGCCTCCCGCACGGCGGGATTGCGGAAAAACGCGGTGATAAACTTGCCGCTGCCGTCCGGTTCGTCCCCGCCGGAGAAGCCGCCGGGGAACACCAGCATCTGCGCCTGCGAAATCGCCGCGCGCATGGCGTCCACACTGCGGGCCACCGAGTCCGGCGACAGGTTGTTGACCAGCACGATGCGCGGCTCCGCCCCCGCACGCTCCAGCGCCCGTGCGGTGTCGGTTTCGCAGTTGGTGCCCGGAAAGGCGGGGATGACCGCCACGGGTTTTTCCACGAGTACGGCGGGTTTCGGCCAGGCCGCGCAGGGGAAGGAAAGGGCAACGGGCTTTTGCGTTGCTTCCGGCGCGCCGTTCACGCGGCGGTAGGGAAACACCTTTTCCAGCTTGCCTTCATAAGCGTCCTGAAGCGGGGCGAGGTCGTGCCGCGTGCCGCCGTAGACCAGCGCGTACTCCGCGATCGTTTCACCCAGCGGCTCGCCGACCGGTTCCGCTACGCCCTCCGCCAGTTCCACAATCACCCCGCCAAGCGCCTGCGCGAACGGGTCGCGGGTAAACGCCGGGTCCACCTTCGCGCCGATTCCGTTGCCCAGCGCCATCTTGAACAGGCCTTCCGCCACGCCGCCGAAGCCGACCGCCCACGCGGAAACGACCTTCTTTTCGTGAACCAGCCGGTACAGCGTATCCAGCTGCGCGGTAAACGCCTGCGCGTCGAAAGGATCGGCATACAGATAACGCAGCGTATGGCCTACGGCCTTCAATTCCGGCGAGATCACATCGTCCGTGTCGCCGGGGGCGACGGCAAAGCTGACCAGCGTAGGCGGCACGTGCAGCTTTTCGAAGGTGCCGCTCATGCTGTCCTTGCCGCCGATAGCCGCCACTCCAAAGTTGAGCTGCGCGTCCAGCGCGCCCAGCAGCGCCGCCAGCGGCTGGCCCCAGCCCGCGGGGTCGTCGGTCATGCGCTGAAAATACTCCTGAAAAGTCAGGTACGATTTGCGAAAGTCAAACCCGCTGGCGGTCAGCCGCAGCAGGCTTTCCGCCACGCTCAGGTATGCGCCCTCGTACGGGCTTTGCTCCATCATCTGCGGGTGAAAACCGTACGCCATGCCGCTGCACGTGCGCGTTTCGCCGCGCGGCACGGGCAGCTTGGCCGCCATCGCCTGCGCAGGCGTCAGCTGGCGGGTGCCGCCGAAAGGCATCAGCACCGTGCCAGCGCCGATGGTGGAATCGAACCGTTCGGCCAGCCCTTTTTTGCAGCACACGTTCAGGTCGGTTACCATGCTTGCCAGCTTTTCGCCGAAAGTATCGCCCGCAAAGGGCACGGGGCGGATACCGTCATCCGCCACAGAGGCCCGGGCATGCTTTTCCGCGCCGTTGGAGTTTAAAAATTCCCGCCCGATATCCACAATAGCGCGGCCCTTCCACGTCATGCGCAGGCGGGGTTCCGCCGTCACCTGCGCCACGGCCGTCGCTTCCAGATTTTCGCCGTTCGCAAGGGCGATAAAGGTCTGCGCGTCCTCCGGGGCGACCACCACGGCCATCCGCTCCTGGCTTTCCGAAATGGCCAGCTCCGTGCCGTCCAGCCCGTCGTATTTCCTGGGCACCCGGTCCAGATCGATCGTCAGCCCGTCGGCCAGTTCGCCAATCGCCACGCTTACCCCGCCCGCACCGAAATCGTTGCAGCGCTTGATAAGCTTCGTCACCTTCGGGTCGCGGAACAGGCGCTGCAGCTTGCGCTCCACCACGGGGTTGCCCTTCTGCACCTCCGCGCCGCAGGTTTCCAGACTTTCCAGCTTATGGCTCTTGCTGGAACCGGTGGCCCCGCCGCAACCGTCGCGGCCCGTGCGCCCGCCCAGCAAAATCACAACGTCGCCGGGCACAGGCGTTTCCCGCCGCACGTTCGCCGCCGGGGCCGCGCCGATCACAGCGCCGATCTCCATACGCTTGGCCGCGTAGCCGGGATGGTACAGCTCGTCCACCAGCCCGGTCGCAAGGCCGATCTGGTTGCCGTAGGCGCTGTAGCCCGCCGCCGCGGTGGTTACCAGCTTGCGCTGGGGGAGTTTGCCCGGCAGGGTCTCCGCCACGGGCACCAGCGGGTCCGCCGCGCCGGTTACTCGCATGGCCTGATATACATACGTGCGGCCGGAAAGCGGATCGCGGATCGCGCCGCCGATGCAGGTGGCCGCGCCGCCGAAAGGCTCTATCTCCGTAGGGTGGTTGTGCGTCTCGTTCTTGAACATCATTAGCCACGGCTCGGTCACGCCGTTATTATCCACGTCGATCACGATGGAGCAGGCGTTGATCTCGTCGCTCAGGTCCAGATTGGTTAGCCCGCCCCGCGCCCGCAGGGCTTTCGCGCCGATGGTGGCCACGTCCATCAGGGTGATCGGCTTATTCTCGCGCCCCAGTTCCGCACGCAGGGCCAGATAACGGGCAAACGCTTTTTCCACGGCGGGTTTGTCTGCCTTTACGCCGGTAAGCCGGGTTAAAAAGGTGGTGTGGCGGCAATGGTCGCTCCAGTAGGTGTCGATCATGCGGATTTCGGTCAGCGTCGGGTCACGGTGTTCGCCGCGGAAGTATGCCTGGCAGAACGCCAGATCCTCCGCGTCCATCGCCAGCCCGTAACGGGCCACGAAAGCCGCCAGCGCCTCTCCGCCCAGCGCGGTAAACCCGGTCAGCGTCTCCACCGTTTCCGGCGCGGCGTAGGTCTGTTTCAGCGTCGCCTTTTCGGCCAGCCCGGCCTCGCGGCTTTCCACGGGGTTGATCACGTATTTTTTCACGCGCTCCAGCTCGTCCGCCGTAGGCGTGCCAAACAGCAGGTAGACCCGCGCCGTGCGCACCGTGGGGCGTTCCCCGCGGCTCACCAGCTGCACGCACTCCTCGCACGAGGCGGCGCGCACGTCAAACTGGCCAGGCAGCGCCTCCACCGCGAACACCGCCGCCGCGTCGGTCTGCGGCAGAACGGCATAATGCCCGTCCAGCTGCGGCTCAAAAAAAACGATGGGCAGGCATTGCGCGAAAAGCGCCTCGTCCACCCCTTCGATATCGTAGCGGTTCAGCAGCCGCACGCCGGTAATGCTCTTTAAAAGCAGAATATGCCGGATTTCGTGCAGCAGCGCCTGCGCCTCCACGGCGTAAGCCGGTTTCTTCTCGGTGTACACTCGAAAAACTGCCATAGCAACCTCCTCGATGCGGGCGTTCCCCGCGCCTTTATTCTGCCTGCCGGAGCGTGGCGACCGCCTTCGCGCCGATGTCCCCGCGCCGCTGCATCCCCTCGAAGGTGATTTCATCGGCGGCGGCGTAGGCGCGTTCAATGGCCTGCGGCAGCGTCTGCCCCACGGCGGTTGCCCCCAGCACCCGGCCCCCGGCGGTTACGGGTATACCGTTCGGGGTAAGGCGCGTGCCCGCGTGGAACACAAACGTGTCCGGGTGGGCGGCCGCCTTTGCAAGCCCGTGGATTTCCATGCCCGTACGGTAGCTGGCGGGGTACCCGCCCGACGCCAGCACCACGCAGCAGCTGGCCCCGTCCGAAAAGCGCACGTCCGCCTGCGCAAGCGTGCCCGCGGTGACGTGGCGCATAATATCAAACAGGTCGCTTTGCAGAAGCGGCAGCACCGCCTGCGCCTCGGGATCGCCGAAACGGCAGTTGTACTCAATCACCTTCGGGCCGCTTTCCGTAAGCATCAGGCCGAAATAGAGGCACCCGCGGAACGGGTTGCCCTCCCGGCGCATAGCCTTTAGCGTGGGCAGAAAAATCGTTTCCATGCAAACCTTGGCGATCTCCGGGGTGTAAAACGGGTTGGGGGCGATGACCCCCATGCCGCCGGTGTTCAATCCCTCGTCGCCATCCAGCGCGCGCTTGTGATCCATGCTGGACACCATGGGGCGAATTTCGACGCCGTCGGTAAAGGCGAGCACGCTCACCTCCGGGCCCTGCAAAAACTCCTCCACCACAATCCGGCTGCCGGACGCGCCGAAGCGCCCGCGCTCCATCATATCGCGCACGGCCTGCTCAGCCTCGTCGCGGGTAGTACAGATCGCCACGCCCTTACCCAGCGCCAGCCCGTCGGCCTTGACCACCATGGGGCAGGGCGCAATGCGGATGTAGCGCAGCGCCAGTGAAATGTCGGTAAAAATTTCGCAGGAAGCGGTGGGAATATTGTACTTGCGCATCAGCTTTTTAGCGTAGATTTTACTGCCCTCGATCCGCGCGGCGGCCTTGGTGGGGCCGAAGGAGGGAATGCCCTTTTCCGCCAGCAGGTCGCACAGCCCCAGGCACAGCGGATCATCCGGCGCGACCACCACGTAATCCACGGCGTTGCTTTTAGCCCAGTCCGCAAGGGTGTTCACGTCGGTCGCAGGGATCGGCACACACTCGGCAATCTCCGCGATGCCGCCGTTGCCCGGCGCGCAGTACAGGCTTTCGATCAGCGGGCTTTCCGCCAGCTTGCGGAGGATCGCGTGTTCCCGGCCGCCGCCGCCCACCACCAGAACCTTCATCGTTTTCATCCTCCTGCTCATACGATTTCAAAATGCGCTCAGGATTGCCGCGAAGCTTACGCGTTCATGCTTTGAAACCGTATCAATGGTGGAAAAGCCGCAGGCCCGTAAAGGCCATCGTGATGCCGTACCGGTCGCACGCGTCGATCACTTCCGGGTCGCGCTTGCTGCCGCCGGGTTCGGCCACGTAGCGTACGCCGCTTTGCACGGCGCGGTCGATGTTGTCGCTGAAGGGGAAGAACGCGTCGCTGCCCAGACTTACGTTCGTAAGCCGTTCCAGCCAGGCTTTCTTTTCCGCGGCGGTCAGCTCCGCGGGTTGCTCGGCAAACAGCGTCTGCCAGTTGCCGTCCTTTAACACCGTTTCCTTGCTTTCGGTGCTGATGTACCGGTCGATGGCGTTATCGCGGTCGGGGTTTTTAACGCCCGGCAGAAAAGGCAGCGCGAGCGTTTTTTCGTGCTGGCGCAGCCACCAGTTGTTGGCCTTGTCCCCGGCCAGCCGCGTACAGTGGATGCGGCTCTGCTGCCCCGCGCCGATGCCGATGCACTGCCCGCCCTGCACGTAGCACACGGAGTTGGACTGCGTGTATTTAAGCGTTATCATCGCCACCGCCAGATCACGTTTGGCGGATTCCGGCAGGGTTTTGTTTTTCGTGACCACATCGGCAAAAAAGTCGTCGCCGATGACCAGCTCGTTGCGGTTCTGCTCAAAGGTAACGCCGAAAACGTCCTTCTGTTCCAGCTTGGGTGGTTCGTAGGCCGGGTCGATTTGCACGATGTTGTAATTGCCCTGCCGCTTGCTTGTAAGGATTTCGAGGGCTTCCGGCTCGTATCCCGGCGCGATGATACCGTCGCTTACCTCGGGCTTAATCAGCCGCGCCGTGGGCACGTCGCACACATCGGACAGGCTGATCCAGTCCCCAAAGCTGCTCATGCGGTCGGCGCCGCGCGCGCGGGCATAGGCGCAGGCCAGCGGGGAAAGCTCCGCCTGCGCCGGCACAAAGTAAATCTGCCGGAGCGTATCGGTTAGGGGCAGGCCCAGCGCCGCCCCGGCGGGGCTTACGTGTTTAAACGAGGCCGCCGCGGGCAGGCCCGTGGCGCGTTTCAGTTCCCGAACCAGCTGCCAGCCGTTCAGCGCGTCCAGAAAGTTGATGTATCCCGGCTTGCCGCAAAGCACCGTAAGCGGCAGTTCGCCGTCGCGCATATAGATACGCGCGGGTTTCTGGTTAGGGTTGCAGCCGTACTTCAGCTCCAGTTCGTTCATGAAATCGCAGCCTCCAAGCTTCTGTTATTATCCCCGCTGGTTTAAGATGCGGGTCAGGGTTTCACCGGTACAGAGGTTAATGGTACGCACAAACAGGCTGACCCGGTTTTGCATATCCAGCGCGTTCCACAGGCCCGCCGCGAAACGGTCGATATCGCCCCAGTCCTGCGCCACGCGCACCGGCTCCCCCTCAAAAGAAGGCAGGGGATCGCCGTCGCCCCGGTAGGTGTGGATCAGGTGGCCTTCGCCCGCGCGCGGTTCCGGATATTCGTAAAAGAAGCGCTGCACGCTGTCCGCGTGGCCGCTGTCGCTTTTGATCATGGAGAGTTTATAGCTCATTTTTCCGTCCGCCACATGTAGCAGCCCCGAAATGCGCGGGGTGTAATTGGGGGCGTCCGGCTCGAAGGTCTGGGTGCGCAGCGCGTCCTCAAACGTGCGGCCGTCGCGCAGGGCCTCCACCACCACGTCGGTCTGGTTGCCGTTAGTCACCACGGTATTGCGTTCGTCCGCCATCCGCACGGGGGCATAGATAATCAGGCTGGGGTCGGTCATTTTGGAGGGGTCGGCGGCTTCGGTCACAATCCCGTCCTCCGTGGGGGTGAACACCCGGTTGCGGCTGTTTTCACTGCGGCCCATAATAAAGTACGCCATCACCGCGCGCTCGCCGTCGGCGCTGCGCCCAAGCAGGATGCCGCGGCCGGGATAGCTGTTGTTCGCCAGCAGGTCTTTTACGTTGATCAGCATCATGGAAATGCCCTCCCTTGAGGTAGTGTCCGGCGATTCCGGGGAACAACCGGCCTGCTTATCATAGCACTTTTCCGCCCGTTTCGCACATGTCAGCGCCCGGCCGCCAGCCGCGCTGCCAGCTTTTCGGTCTCCTGCGGCAGAAGCAGCCATTCGGCCTGCTCCATCACGCGTTGCTGCAGGGTTTCCGGCGTATCCTCTTCTAATACTTCCACGGCCTTCTGGGCCAAAATCGGCCCGCCGTCCGGGATTTCGTCCACCAGATGCACGGTCGCGCCGGTCACCTTTACGCCGCGCTCCAGCGCCGCACGGTGCACGCGCAGGCCGTAAAACCCTTCCCCGCAAAAGGCGGGGATCAGGCTGGGGTGCACGTTGAGGATACGGTCGCGGTACGCCGCGATTACGTTAGGCGACAGAATCTTCAAAAATCCGGCCAGCACCACCAGCGCGATGCCGTGCGCCTGAAGAAGCGCCAGCAGTTCCGCACCGTAGGCTTCCGGCGTTTCGCGCTTTTCCAGCACCGCGGTTTCCACGCCGCACGCCTGTGCCCGCGTCAGCGCGTACGCGCCGGGCTTGCTGCTTACCACCAGCGTGATTTGCCCGCTGTGCAGGGCGCCGGCCGCCTGCGCATCCAGAAGCGCCTGCAGGTTGGTGCCCCCGCCGCTTACGAGCACGGCGATGTTCAGCACAGGGTTACGCCCCCTTCGCCTTGTTCGATGCTCCCCAGCACGTAGGCTTCCACGCCGTTTTCCTTTAGAATCGACACGGCCCCGTCCGCCTGGTCGCCGGGCACCACGGCGGTCATGCCCACGCCCATGTTGAAGGTGTTAAACATGTCCCGTTCCGGGATATTCCCGGCTTTGGCGATCAGCCCGAACACCGGCGGCGTTTTCACCGAAGCCCTGCGCAGTTTGGCCGTGAAGCCCTCCGCCAGTGACCGCGGGATGTTCTCGTAAAAGCCGCCGCCCGTGATGTGCGCCAGCGACCGCACGTTTACCTTTTCCAGCAGCGCCAGCACCGGTTTTACATAGATGCGGGTGGGTGTCAGCAGCGTTTCGCCGAGCGTTGCGCCGTCCAGCGCCGCGTAACGGGTGGCAAGCCCGCCTTTTTCCACGCCGAATACCTTGCGCACCAGCGAAAAGCCGTTGCTGTGCACGCCGGAGGAGGGCAGGGCAATGACCGCGTCGCCCGCGCGCATGGCGGTTTTATCCAATATCTTCGCCCGGTCCACCACGCCCACGCTGAAGCCCGCCAGATCGTACTCGTTTACGGGGTAAAATCCAGGCATTTCGGCGGTTTCGCCGCCCACCAGCGCACAGCCCGCCTGCACGCAGCCTTCCGCCACGCCCGCCACAATAGCCGCGATTTTTTCCGGCACGTTCTTGCCGCAGGCGATGTAATCCAAAAAGAAAAGCGGTTTCGCGCCGCAGCAGATCACGTCGTTCACGCACATGGCCACACAGTCGATGCCCACGGTGTCGTGTTCGTCCAGCAGAAACGCCAATTTTAGCTTGGTGCCCACGCCGTCGGTGCCGCTGACCAGCACCGGGCGGGAAATGCCGGTCATGTCCAGCTCAAACAGCCCGCCGAAGCCGCCCACGTCGCCCACCACCCCGGCGGTCATCGTGCGGGCGATGTGCTTTTTCATCAGTTCCACGGCGCGGTATCCGGCGGTGATGTCCACTCCGGCGGCCTTGTAGCTTTCACTCTCGCTGCGATTCACAGAATGCCCTCCTTTTCGGTCTCCACATCGGAAAGGTGCGTTTCAAACTTGTTCTTGGCCGCCTCTTTGGGCGGCTCCACCGGGTAAACCCCCGTAAAACAGCCCTTGCAGAAGCCGCAGGCGCTGTGGTCGGCCAGCTTGTCCAGACACTCCACAGGCAGATACCCCAAACTGTCCGCGCCGATCATGTTGCGAATCTCCTCCACGCTGTGGTTGGCGGCGATCAGGTTGTCGGTGGAGTCGATATCGGTGCCGAAATAGCAGGGATGCCGGAAGGGCGGGGAGCTGAGGCGCATATGCACTTCTTTGGCCCCGGCCTCCCGCAGGAGGCTGACAATGCGGGCGCTGGTGGTGCCGCGCACGATAGAATCGTCGATCAGCACCACGCGCTTCCCTTTTACCGCCGCGGCGACAGCGTTCAGCTTGATGCGCACGGCGTTGCGGCGCGCGTCCTGCCCGGGCTGAATAAACGTGCGGCCCACATATTTGTTTTTGATGAAGCCCACGCCGTAGGGGATGCCGCTCTGCCGGGCGTAGCCAATGGCCGCGTCGATGCCGCTGTCCGGCACGCCCACCACCACGTCCGCCTGCACGGGGTGCTCCAGCGCCAGAAACGCACCCGCGCGCAGGCGCGCGGTCTGCACGGCGCTGCCGTCGATCACGCTGTCCGGCCGGGCGAAATAGATAAACTCAAACACGCAAAGCGTGCTGTCACACTTTTCCTGTAGGCGCAGGGTGCGCATGCCGGCGTTGTCCACCGCCAGCACCTCGCCGGGTTTGATATCCCGCATAAACGCAGCGCCGATAGCGTCCAGCGCGCAGCTTTCGCTGGCGAACACGATGCCCCCGTTCTCCAGCGTGCCCACGCAAAGCGGGCGGAAGCCGTGCGGGTCGCGCGCGGCGATGAGCTTGGTGGGGCTTACCACCACCAGCGAATACGCGCCCTTGATGCGGCGCATCGCGTTCAGCACCGCCTGCTCGATGCTGTCGGCCTTCAACCGTTCCTGCGTAATAATATAGGCGATCACTTCGCTGTCGCTGGTGGTGTGGAAAATCGCGCCGTTCAGCTCCAGCTCCTCGCGCAGTTCCCGGGCGTTGACAAGGTTGCCGTTGTGGCAAAGCGCCATGCCGCCCTTGAGGTGGTTTACCAGCAGGGGCTGGGCGTTGCTGCGGTTTTGCGCGCCGGTGGTGCCGTAGCGGCAGTGCCCCACGGCCAGCGACCCCTCCGGCAATTTGGCGAGCGCGTCGTGGGTAAACACGTCGCCCACCAGCCCCACGTCCTTATGGCAGGTAATCACCCCGTCGCTGTTTACGGCGATGCCGCAGCTTTCCTGTCCGCGGTGCTGCAGCGCGTACAGCGCGTGGTAGGCGGGTTCCACCACGCCGGTCTGTCCTTTGGGCAGGAAAATGCCGAACACGCCGCATTCCTCGTGAAGATCGCTCATAAACAGTCCTTTCGAAATAAAACAAACCGAAAAATTATAAAAGGCAGATAAAGTTCGTCTCTATCCAGAGGAGGAACTTGAGGAGAATGCCTGAGGGGGGAGAATCCAGTGGAACTTAAGGGGGAGGCATGGGAGGGGGACCGCAGTCCCCCCGGCCCAGAGGTCGCTTTAGCGACCTCGTCACTCGCCCAGCAGTCTCTTCAAAATCTCGTGATAGGCGTTTTCCACGCCGCCCAGATCGCGGCGGAAACGGTCCTTGTCCAGCTTCTCATGGGTGGTCGCGTCCCAGAAACGGCAGGTGTCGGGGCTGATCTCGTCCGCCAGCACGATGGTGCCGTCCGCGACGCGGCCAAATTCCAGCTTAAAATCCACCAGTTCGATATTCAGGTCTTTCAGGTAGTCCGTAAGCACCTGATTCACTTTCAGCGCGTAGTTGGAGATGGTCTCCATTTCCGCGTCGGTCGCCCAGCCCATGGCGGCGATATGGTACTGGTTCACCATCGGGTCGCCCAGTTCGTCGTCTTTATAGCAGAACTCCAGCACGGTTTTCGCCATCGGCGTGCCTTCCGGCAGGCCCAGGCGCTTGGAAAGCGATCCGGCGGCCACGTTGCGCACAATCACTTCCAGCGGCACGATCTGCACCTTTTTGACCAGCGTTTCGCGGGGGGACAGTTCTTTGACCAGGTGGGTAGGCACGCCGTTTTTCTCCAGCAGCCGCATCAGATGGTTGGTTACGCGGTTGTTGATTACGCCCTTGCCTTCGATGGTGCCTTTCTTCAGGCCGTTAAAGGCGGTGGCGTCGTCCTTGTAATCCACCAGGACCAGCGTGGGGTCGTCGGTGGCAAATACCTTCTTGGCTTTTCCTTCGTAGAGCTGTTCCCGCTTTTCCATAAGGGCGCCTCCTGTTATCATTCATTCAAGTCTATCCGTCCCGCCGGGGGGTTAATCCACGGCGAGGTTGTGATCCTTTTCCAGCACCTTCAGGCGCATAGCCTCGCGATCGGCAAGCAGCCGCGTTTGCAGCGCCGCGTCTGACACAGCGATGATCTGCGCGGCCAGCAGGGCCGCGTTGGCCGCGCCGTCGATGGCCACGGTCGCCACGGGGATACCCGCTGGCATCTGCACGGTGGAAAGCAGCGCGTCCAGCCCGTCCAGCGTGGAGGATTTGATCGGGATGCCGATCACCGGCAGCACCGTTCGCGCCGCCAGCGCCCCCGCCAGATGCGCTGCCTTGCCCGCCGCGGCGATCAGCACACCGAAGCCTTTTTCCGCGGCGCTTTGCGCAAAGGCGGCGGCCTCGTCGGGCGTGCGGTGGGCGCTGTACACATGCGCCTCGTAGGGGATCTCCAACTGTTTCAGCTGTTCGAAGCAGGGTTTCAGGGTGGTCAGGTCGCTGTCCGACCCCATCACGACGGCCACTTTTTTCAAAAACGGTTCCTCCTGTTCGCGTCCGGTGCAGCGCGGATATTCGTTCGTTTTGTTCTTTCTTCGTATTAAATGTTCGCCATATTATCCGAACATTACAACGCAATTTATGAAGAACGGTATGAGTATAGCCTACCGGACGTTGGATGTCAACCAATTGCCGAACGATTTCACATATATCTTGCAATATGTTAACATTTAATCCGTACCAATTTTCTTCTCATCTGCGGTTCGCACGGAATTTCAGAGTCTCTCAGCTCCCGGGATTCCGGCACTCTCCCTTCCCGTTCTCCCGGCCGCCACCGAAAAAAGGGTTTCTCCTCTCCGGCGTGGAAATGCATTGTATTGTGGAAAAGGACCATCGGAGGTCGTTTATGCAGGACGTAATTCTGATTCTGGATCTGGACGAGGCGCTGTCCGGCCTGATTGCCCGCACGCTTCGCGGCCAGCAGCTATACTGCGAGCCCGTTCCCGCCTCCGTCTCCCTCGCGAAAGTACGGGAGCGTTCCGTAAAAGGGCTTATCATCGCCGCGCGGCCGGATCAGGAGGTCAGCCTGGACTGTTTCGACCTGTCGCTGATCGACAGCGACCTGCCCATTCTGGCGCTGGGCGGCGCGGTACCCGCGCTGTGCGAGCATTTCGGCGGCGGCGTGCTGCG
>JAEWYP010000080.1 GCA_023395615.1 Bacillota bacterium | reverse complement strand
ACCCATGTGGGGATGGTGATGATGCGGCGATTGACATACCCCATATGGCGGTGCATGATGGCGAGCATTTCTTTCCAGGTGAGGTTGTAGTACCCGATGGGGTAGCGCCGGCCGCCGCGGTTTTTTTCCACCGCGCCCGCCACCGCCTGCCCAACCTGTCGCACCGTAACCATGGCGGTGCCGCCGCGCGGATAGAACGTAGCCCCTTTCATCGCCCGGATACTTTCCACCAGGAAAAGCCACACGGGTTTGCGGCCCGGCTGTGTGCCAAAAATGTATGGCAGTTGCAGCACGGCCACGTCAAAATCCGGCCCGGCGTATTGCAGGGCCGCGTCCTCCTGCGCCCTGCGGCTGCGAATGTAGGGGTGCCATTTTGAAAGCTCCATCTTCGGGCGTGCCTGATCAAAATAGGCAAAGTATGAACCCAGGATGACCGCGTGTTTGACGCCGGCACTTTTAGCCAGCGGCAGCAGCCGGTTCATCGGGTCGATGTTATATTTCTGGTACAGGGCGTAAATCGGGGGTCCGCTCTCCACGCGCTCATCTACCCCGGCCGCGAAAACCATCGCGTCGCATCCGGTAAACAGTGCGGTCAGCGCCTCGTCTGTCATCTCCAGATAATTTCCATAGGTGATCTGCATGGTGGGGGGAAGCACCGCACCCTGCGGAAGCGGCGGCAGCGCAACCGCTGTCACATCATGCCCGCGCGCGATCAGCTCCCGGGCGGCTTCGCTGCCCAGCAGGCCGGTTCCGCCAATAATCGCTATTTTCATACGTGATTCAAATCCTTTCCGGTTTTCCAACGGAAAACTTGACGGGAGACCCCGTCAGGATTATAATATCAACAGTGTGTTGAATTTACAACCATCAGTTGGATTTGCGATGATATGATATAGATATTTGCAGAAAAAGTGACGGATCGGCGACATCGCGTCTGTAAACATTTGGTGAACGGAGGGAATCATATGAATAAGGAAAACCAGCGGGTGAAGCTGACACGGCAGCTTTTGCAGAACAGCCTGATCGAGCTGATGCAGGAAAAGCCGATTGCTAAAACCACAATTAAAGAAATTTGTGAAAACGCGGACATCAACCGCTCGACTTTTTATCTTTATTATGTCGACCAGTACGCATTGCTGAACGAGATTGAGGCCGATGTGATGGCGCACATGAAGGAGCATATGGAAAAAATCGGCGCCGACCCCGGCACCATCCAGTACTTAAGGGATTTGCTGACCTATGTGAAGGAACATACCGGTCTTTTTAAAACGCTGTTGAATCCGCAGGGCAGCCCTTCTTTCCAGAATGTTTTCGTGGAAGCGACGATGCAATACCTGCGGGGGCGCATCATTTTAAGCAGCGCGCCTAACGTGACGGAATACACCTACAGTTTTCTGGTGATGGGATGCATCAGTGTGATCGTGAAATGGCTGGAAGCCGGGTGCGATGTGCCGTGTCAGGAAATGGCCGAACTGATTTTTCACCTGTCCAACCGCGCGGCGTCGCCCTACGTGACCGTGCCGGATACGAAGCCTGCGCCGTGAGGTGGCGGGGAGCTGGAAATACAACGTTTTCTTGACAGCTCTTCCCAACTTTGTTATGATTGTAAAAAATAGGGGAGGGTCCAGACAATGAAAAAAGTGATCAGCTGCCTGCTTCTGGTTTGCCTTCTGTTTACGACTTCGGCCGCCTTCGCCACCCCCGATCAACCCTTCAAGGACGACGTTTACTACGGTGACAAATTCGACGAATACGGCGCGGTGCCGAGCATGCTCAATTTTGGCAGCACGGCAAAACTGAGCCCCGGCGAAAGCCTGTACGACGCTAAAACAACGAAAATTACCAAAATCAAGGCGAGCACACTGGCAGACAGTCTGAAGAATTCCACTTTTTACTGTTATGCGAAATGGCAGTTCGCCCATGGTTTCGCCGAATACAATATTGACGCGATGCTGGTAATGACCACACCCGGCGGCGACTACTACGCGACCTATAACAGCTGGGACATTACCGACTGCCGGGTCAAGACCATCTGCAGCTGGTTTTTCGATGTGACCGACCTGTTGCAACGCTGCGCGGATGATAACGATGGCAAATTTGAAACGGGAACCTACTCCTTCTCCATGTTCTTTAACGATATGGTCTTCCGTGTTACCAAGGTAACCGTGCGTTAATGTAACCCTCCGATTAACATAGCCACCCCCGCCTTTATGCGCAAGGCGGGGGTTTTGATTTTCCCCGGGAACGTAAGCCTCGTTCGGCGTTGCGTTTGCGCGCCTCGCGCTTGAAAGATAGGCCGGGATGCGCTATACTGTGTGCAATTGTTATCAGACACCCGGGGAGGTACGCAGATGGCAACGGATTTGGAGATAGCCCGCGCGGCAACACTGAAACCCATCCAGACAATCGCGGAGAAGGCCGGTTTCCGGCCGGAGACGCTTTCCCCTTACGGTAATTATATCGCCAAGATCAACGCGCGCGCTTACCGCGCCCTGCCCAACCGGGCGAAGCTGGTACTGGTGACGGCGCTGAACCCCACCCCCGCGGGCGAGGGAAAAACCACCGTGTCCGTGGCGCTGGCCGACGGCATGACGGTAAGCGGCAGAAACGCCATGCTGGCCCTGCGCGAACCGTCGTTGGGCCCGGTGTTTGGCATGAAGGGCGGGGCGACCGGCGGCGGATACGCGCAGGTGGTGCCCATGGAAAATATCAACCTGCATTTTACGGGCGATCTGCATGCCATCACGGCGGCCAACAACCTGCTTTGCGCGCTGACGGATAACCATGTGCAGCAGGGCAACGCGCTTTCCATCGACCCGAGGCAGATTTGCTTCCGCCACTGCCTGGATGTAAACGACCGGCAACTGCGCCAGATTGTGCAGGGGCTGGGCGGCGCGAAAAACGGCACGCCCCGTGAGGACGGCTTTGATATTACCGCCGCCAGCGAAGTGATGGCAGTATTCTGCCTTGCCTCCGATCTGGAGGATTTAAAAGCGCGCCTGGGGCGCATCGTGGTGGCCTACACCTATGCGGGCCAGCCTGTGACTGCGGCGCAGGTGGGCGCGGCGGGCGCGATGACCGCGCTTCTGCGCGACGCGTTTGACCCTAACCTGGTACAGTCGCTGGACGGCACCCCCTGCCTGATGCACGGCGGTCCGTTTGCCAATATCGCGCATGGCTGCAACAGCGTAGCCGCGACCACCCTGGCCCTGAAAATGGCCGATTACGTGGTAACCGAGGCCGGTTTCGGTGCCGACCTTGGCGCGGAAAAGTTTCTGGACATCAAATGCCGGATGAACGGCCTTTGGCCCAACGCCGTCGTGCTGGTGGCGACCCTGCGGGCGCTGAAGCACCACGGAGGCGCGGCGAAGACCGAGCTGACCGCTCCGAACCGGGCGGCGCTGGAAAAGGGCATGGCCAACCTGCTGGCCCATGTTCATAACATCCGGGAAATCTGGCGGATTCCCGTTGTCGTGGCCGTAAACCACTTTTCGGCCGACGACGACGGTGAAATCGAATATGTACGCGGGGCGCTTGCGGAACGCGGCGTAGCCTGCGAGCTTTGCGACGGCTGGGCGCAAGGCGGAAGGGGGGCGATCGCCTTGGCAGATGCAGTCTGTCGGGCTGCCGATCAAAACCCCGCCCCCGAAGCGCACTTTACCTACGGGGACGAACAAACCCTGCGCGAAAAGATCGAGGCGATTGCCACGCGCGTTTACCACGCCGCAACGGTGGAATACACCGACGAGGCGAAAAAGGCGCTGGAACGTTTCGAGGCCGACGGTTACGGCCGCTGCCCCGTGTGCGTGGCCAAAACGCAGTACAGCATGAGCGACGACCCGGCCCTGAAGGGCGCACCGGAAGGGTATACCCTCACCGTGCGCTCCGCCCGGCTAAGCGCGGGCGCGGGCTTCGTGGTGGTATACGCCGGAGGCATCATCGCCATGCCGGGGTTGCCCAAAACCCCCGCCGCCCTGACCATCGACGTGGACACGAACGGCGATATCGTCGGCCTGTTCTAAGACTATACGATCCGTCGCTTATGGCGGAAAATAAGGAGCGATACAGATGCAGAATTTGCAGATAGAACTTTTACAGCTGCTTCAGCAGGATTGCCGCCTGCCGCTTGAAAAACTCGCCGTGATGCTCGGCCAGACTCCGGAGGCCGTGGGCGCGATGATCGACGATATGGAAAAGCGCGGCATCATCCTGCGCTATTCACCGGTGATCAACTGGGACAAAACCGACAAAGAACGCGTGGAAGCGATGATCGAAGTCCGCGTGACCCCGCAGCGGGACGAGGGTTTCGACGCGCTGGCCAAGCGCATCTACCGCTTTGACGAGGTGAAAACCGTATACCTCATGAGTGGCGCGTACGACCTGCTGCTGTTGGTGGAAGCCCATACTTTAAAGGAGCTGGGCTACTTTGTAAGCACCAAACTGAGTGTGCTGGACAACGTAACCGGTACGGCCACCCACTTTGTGCTGAAACGCTACAAGAGCGACGGCGTGATCTTCGAGGGGGATCCTCAGGACAAGCGACTGGCGGTGAACCCCTGATGGAGTACAGCCGCTACTGGAACCCGGCGGTTGCCGCTGTGCCAAAAAGCGGAATCCGCAAGTTTTTCGATATTGTGCAAACCATGCCCGGCGCAATCTCATTGGGCGTGGGCGAGCCGGACTTTGTGACCCCGTACCATATCCGCAACGCCGCTATCGACAGCATTCTGGACGGGGAAACGCAGTATACCAGCAACTGGGGCCGCATCAGCCTGCGCAGGGAAATCGCCCAGTACCTGAAAAACCGTTATCATCTGGACTACAGCCCCGATAACGAGGTGCTGGTTACCATCGGCGCCAGCGAAGGGATCGACCTGGCCATGCGCGCCCTGCTGTGCCCCGGTGACGAGGTGCTGGTGCCCGAACCCAGCTACGTAAGCTACCGTCCGACCGTGGTGTTTGCCGGCGGTAAGGCTGTGCCGATCTGCACCGATGCGAGCCGCAACTTCATGCTGACGGCGGAACAGCTGGAAAACGCGATCACGCCCAAAACCAAGGCGCTGATCCTGCCTTACCCCAACAACCCGACCGGCGGCGTGCTCGACCGCGCCACCATCGCACAGCTGCGCGACGTGATTGTTCGCCATGACCTGATTGTGATCAGCGACGAAATCTACAGCGAGCTTTCTTACGGCACGGAAGAGTACGTAAGCATTGCGAGCCTGCCCGGGATGCGGGAACGTACCGTTTATCTGAACGGTTTCAGCAAAGCGTTCGCCATGACCGGATGGCGGATCGGCTATACCTGCGCCCCAGCGGAACTGATGGACGTGATGGTGAAAATCCATCAGTTCACCATTATGTGCGCCTCTACGCAAAGCCAGGTAGCCGCCGAGGAGGCGCTGCGCCAGGGCCGGGAAGATGATTATGCCGATGTGCAGGCCATGCGCCAGAGCTACGACCATCGCCGGAGGCTGATGTACGACGCGTTCTTAAAGATGGGGCTTACCTGCTTTGAACCGCTGGGCGCGTTTTACGTATTCCCGAGCATTGCGGCTACCGGGCTTAGCAGCGAAGAATTCTGCGAGCGCCTGCTGCGTGAAAAACTGGTGGCCTGCGTGCCGGGCACCGCGTTTGGCGAATGCGGGGAAGGGCACATCCGCTGCTGCTACGCCACGGCGCTGGAACAGCTGGACATTGCGCTTATGCGGATCGCCGAATTTGTACAAAATCTTTAACCGCATCGGCGGAACGGGTTACAATCCGTTCCGCCGGATTCTCCCTTTTTCGATTCGCAAGGAGGTACCTGATGTTTCGTAAATCCATTGCACTGTTGCTGCTGCTTTGTCTGCTGCTGCCCTTCGCCGCGCTGGCGACCGAGGACGACGAGGATGTGTCCGTTACCATTTTAGATTCGAGCGGACAGCCGGTAGCCGGTGATACCGCCGACCCCAGCGCTTCGGCAACGCCGAACCCGGACGGAAGCCCCGCCCAGGACGCCGCTGTGCCGGAGTCCGATGCGAAAACCCCGGTGGATCGGGCGGCCCCGGTATACGAGGCGGACGGTTCCATCGTGCTCAAGCTTACCTTCGGGGGCGACTTTACCATCGGAGATAACGTGCAGGCCAGCGGACAATCTATTTTTGAAAAAGAACTGGCCAAGCACGACGGCAATATTAACTTTCTGTTCCAGAATTTCAAGGATATTCTGGAGGACGACGACTGGACGGTGCTCAATTTTGAGGGCACGCTGACCACCAGCGGTCGCAACCCGAACAAACTGGACAATGCTTTTCTGTTTCGCGCCGATCCCGCGTACGCGGCGGTGCTGCCCGCCAACGGCGTGGAATGCGTATCGCTGGAAAACAATCACGTGATGGACATGGGCGCTGACGGGCTGGCCGAAACCAAGAAATCCCTTCGTGATGCCGGGGTAAGCTACTACTGCGAAAGCGAGCCGCTGGTTTTTACCCTGAAGGGGGTAAAAATGGGCATGCTTGCTTACCTGTGCATCGACCAGTATGATCGTCTGTACACAAAAGTGCCGGAGGATATTAAAGCGCTCAAAGCCCAGGGCTGTGAGGTGGTTGTCGTCAGTTTCCACTGGGGGTACGAAAAGGACTACGCACCCAGAGAAACACAGCAGAAAATGGCGAAAATCGCAGTGGACGCGGGCGCGGACCTGATAGTGGGCCACCACAGCCACCGCATGAACCCAATCGAATTGTATAACGGGAAATATATCTGCTACTCGCTGGGCAATTTCTGCTTTGCGGGCAACAGCAAACCGGACGATATGAGCACTTTCGTATTCCAGATCAAGCTGAGGGTGAAAGACGGGGTATGCACCAACGACGCGTTCCGCATCATCCCGGCCCGCATCTCCAGCAACGGCAAGTATAACGACTTTATCCCGACCCCTTACGACAAACAGGAAAATATCGACGCTGTGCTGAGCACGTTGAAGAAGAACGGAAAACAACTGAGCAGCCCAGTCAGCGATTATCCGCTGGAATGGCCGGACGAGGAATAATACTCCCACCTGTGCCAAACCAAAGAAACGGAGAGATAAATATGGCTTACTGCGCCTACTGTAAAACGCACATCTTCGATCCGGGCCGCAAGTGCCCCAACTGTGGCAGCACCGTGTTCCGTACGGACGATGAGCCCGTTGCGAAGCCTGCTCCGTCCCCTGCGCCCAACCCGCAGGTGGTTGTGGTGGAGAAACCGGTTTATCAGACAGTATATGTTGATCGCCCCGTGCCACGGACGGTATCCGAAAAAAGCTGGCTGGTCACGCTGCTGTTATGTACATTCGTAGGCGTGTTTGGATTTCACCGTTTCTACGTAGGTAAAATCGGTTCCGGCGTGGGGTTCCTGCTGACCGGCAGCTGGTTTGGAATCGGCTGGCTCGTGGATATGATATCCATCCTTACAGGACACTTCCGCGACTGCGAAGGGCTGAAGCTGGCAAAATAGGAGGAAGATATGCCATACTTTTATGGAAAGAACATTATGCTGCGGGATTACAGGCAGGAAGACCTGCCTGCCATCCGTGCATGGGTGAATGACCGGGATACGATCCGTTACCTTTCCACCCGCTTCTGGATGCCCCAAAGCATCACCGACACGAGCGATTTTTTGAATCACGCAATGAGTGCCGGACCTAACGGGGCGTACTTTATCGTTGCTGATCTGACAGACGAGCATTATCTGGGGCAGCTTGACCTGTTCAGCATCAACTGGCGGCTGCGTTCCGCCGAGATGGGCATGGTGATTGCCAGCGAAAAGAACCGGGGCCGTGGCATCGGCGCGGAGGCGATCGGCCTGTTGCTGGAATACGCGTTTGCCACCCTGGGACTGGAACGCGTGGAACTGGAAGTGGCGGCGGACAATGCGCGCGCAATCCGTTGCTACACAAAGGCCGGTTTCCGCCACGAAGGGGTAAAGCGTAAAGCCTTTATGGTGGACGGGAAGTACGCGGACCTGAACCTGATGAGCGTTTTGGCCGAGGAATGGCGCGAAACACAAAAATAAAACAATTTGTGCACGCGACTGGGACCGTGTGTTCTTCTCCGGGGATTGACGGAGCACTCTCTGTTCGGATAAAATAAGTTTTTATGGGGCCGCCTGTGACCGGCACCCCGGATGTGCACGCGGCAGCCGACAGGCTCCGCCGCGGGTGGGAGGGAACGAACGGATGGGGAATATCGTTGCGAAATTCGGCGGCAGTTCGTTGAGCGACGCGGGGCAGTTTCGCAAGGTGCGTAATATCCTCCGGATGGACGCGCGGCGTGTGTATGTGGTGCCCAGCGCGCCGGGGCGCCGTTTTGACGGGGACGATAAGGTGACCGACCTGTTATACACCGTGTGCCGTACGAAACGCGAGGGCGGCGACTGGCAGGCTGTTTTTTCGCGCGTGGAGGACCGTTACCGTGAGATTGCACGGGAACTGGCGCTGAAGCTGGATTTGAGCGAGCCGCTGCGCGAAATTCGCCGCAATGTGGAAAACGGCGCGGGTGAAGACTATTGCGCCAGCCGCGGCGAGTATTTAAACGGGCTGCTGCTTAGCGATTATCTCGGTTATCATTTTGTCGATCCGAAAGACTGCATCTTTTTTTCAGCGGACGGCGTGTTTGACAGTGAGCGGACCAACACCGCGCTGAGCGCGCGGCTTGCGGACCTGCCCAACGCGATCATCCCGGGTTTTTACGGCTCTCTGCCGGACGGTTCCATCCACACTTTCAGCCGCGGCGGAAGCGATATTACCGGGGCGATTGTGGCGCGCGCGGCCTGCGCCGATTTATATGAAAACTGGACGGATGTTTCCGGCTTTTTAATGGCTGATCCTCGGATTGTGAAGGATGCCCTGCCGATACGCAGCATCACCTACCGGGAACTCCGGGAGCTAAGCTACATGGGCGCGACGGTGCTGCACGAGGACAGCGTTTTTCCCGTGCACCGCGCGGGCATCCCCACCAACATCCGCAATACCAACCACCCCGAACACGACGGTACGCTGATTACCCATCAGGCGCACGAGACGAAGAACCAGTATGTGATTTCCGGTATCGCGGGCCGGGTCGGGTTTTCGATTATTTCCATAGAAAAAGCGATGATGAACAGCGAGCGCGGCTTTGGCCGCCGGGTGTTGCAGGCCATTGAGGAAGCGGGCCTCTCCTTTGAGCACCTGCCGACCGGGATCGATACGCTGTGTGTGGTGCTGGAGACCTGCCAGCTGGAGCCTGTGAAGGAACAGGTGGTTTCCCGCATTATGGAGCTGTCTTCGCCGGACACGCTGACCATCCACGACGATCTTGGCATCATCGCGACGGTCGGCCGCGGCATGGTGCACAGCCCCGGCACCGCGGCGCGCCTGTTCAGCGCCCTGAGCCGGGAAAAGGTGAACGTGCGCATGATCGATCAGGGTTCCAGCGAGCTGAGCATTCTGGTGGGCGTGGACGCGTGCGATTTTGAAGCGTCCATCCGCGCGATCTATCACGAATTTGTTCGGTAACCGCAGGGCGCGGGCGTGCCTGTGCGCTGGCGCCGTCCGCTTGCTTTGATACCGAAGGAGCGTCATAAGATGAAACCAGCCGCCAGCCCCCGTTATACGCCTGCGCCGCCGTGGCAAGGCAGACCGCATCGGTTCTGGTACCGGTTTTGCGCGGTTTGCCTTGCGCTGTATCTGGCGTACGCCGCGTACCTGAGCCGAAGCGGTCTGTTCCGGTCTGCGTGGGATACGGTTGCGGCGCTGATCTGGTTTATCCTGATCACAACCGGGTTGTATCTGGCGCTTGGCTGGTTTGCAGAACGCACAAACTGGCGGCTGAACGCACCCGAAACGCGCGGACGGCTGCAGCCACGGCTGTTTGCTTCGGTGTCGGGCGGAAGTTTCGCCATCCTGTGCGTGTTTCTGGCGGCGGCCAATCCCGGCGGAGTCACGGTGGACTCCGCCGTGCAGTGGACGCAGGCGCTTACGGGGGTTTACTCCAACTGGCACCCCGTGTTTCATACCCTGTTATTACATCTGTGCACATTGATTACCCCCAGCTATACGCTGGCGCTGGCGTTGCAATGCCTTGCGTTCAGCCTGGCGCTGGGGTATCTGGCAGCCACGCTGTGCGCATGGGGGGTAAAGGCCGCGTGGCTTCTGCCCGTTACCGCGCTCACCGTACTTTCGCCTATCGTGGGGAACACGCTGATGTTCCTGTGGAAAGACAACGCCATGACCGTCGGGGTGCTGGTGCTGGGCGCGCACGCGGTGAACCTGTACTATACGCGCGGCTCGTGGTTGCGCAGCCCCCGCAACGCGATCGCGTTCGGGCTGGCGCTTGCATTTACCACGCTGGTGCGGCATAACGCGATTCTTTTTACCCTGCCGCTGCTGGTCGTGGCGGCGCTGACCTGTGCTTCGCAGCGGAAGGGCGTGCTGACCACCGTCGCGGTGATGGTCGTTTCGCTGGCGCTGGTATGGGGGCCGCTTTATTCTTCCCTGAAGGTGACCTATCCGCAGAACACGCTGGAAGAATCCATCGGCGTTCCCATGACGGTGGTGTGCGACGTGCGCACCCAGAACCCGGACGCGCTTTCCCCCGAAACGCGGGTATTTACCGACGCGATGGCGGACGAGACAGGATGGAACGCTTACCTGCTCCATAACTATAATTCCATCAAATTCGGCGCGACCCGCGGGCTGATCGCCCATACGACGCTTGCGCAGGTGCTGCGGATGGCGACGGACACGGCAAAGGCCGATCCCGTGACCGCTTTCGCCTCGGTAAACGGCCTTACCGATCTGGTGTGGGGGCTGGCCGACGAGGGTTCAGCCAACGTGCAATTGAAAAATTCCGGCGATCTGCCGGAGGTGCCCCGGCAAAACGGACGGATCAACCGTGCAGGAACAGCGGTTAAAACCCTGATCACCGCGCCGCTGCAGCTGAACCTGCCCGCATGGTACTACGGCAATATCGGGGTATCGTTCGCGCTGCTTCTGGTGTTTTCTCTGCGCGCGCTCCGGCGCAACGGCGTACGGGCGTTGCTGCTTTGTGTGCCGACGCTGCTGTATAACCTTGGCACCATGTGTGTGCTTTGCGGGCCGGATGCGCGGTTTTTCTCCTTCAGCCCCCTGCTAAGTACGCTGACCCTGTTTGTGCTGGCGCGCGACCCGGCGCCGGGAATCCGGCCTTCGCCGGGAATCCGGCCGGCATCGGAAACCCTGTCCGCGGGGGAGGAACAACCGGCATGACGCTGACCGCCGCACAGTTTTTAATCGTCTGTCCGCTGGCGCTTCTGGCGGGATTTGTGGATTCCATCGCGGGCGGCGGCGGGATGATCTCGCTGCCGGCTTATTATCTGGCGGGTCTGCCGCCGGCGCTGGCGGCGGGCACCAACAAACTTTCCGCGATGATGGGTACGGCGCTTGCGACCACCACCTACGCACGGGCCGGCAAGGTGGACTGGCGCGTGGGAATTCCCGGGGTGGCGGGTGCATTGGCAGCCAGCGCGCTGGGTGCGCTGCTGATGGTCGGTCTGCCCGAAAATGTCGTGCGGATTCTGGTATTGTGCTGTATCCCTGTGGCCGCGCTGCTGACCCTGCGCAGGCGAAAACCTGCCGAAACGCCGAAGCGGGAGCTTTCCGCTAAGGCGACGGGTTGGATCGCGCTGGCGGTTGGATTCGGAATCGGGTTTTACGACGGTCTGGTAGGACCGGGTACCGGTACGTTCCTCATCCTGCTGTTTGTGCAGATCTTTTCGATGAATGAGGTGCTGGCCAGCGGTACGGCCAAGGTGGTAAACCTCGCCAGCAACCTTGCGGCGCTGGTGAGCCTGCTTTGCACGGGTCACGTGCTGATCCTGCTGGGCATTCCCGTGGGGTTGTGCGCCATGCTTGGCGCTGCGCTGGGTAGCCGGATGACCCTCAAACACGGCGCGGGACTGGTACGTGGGATGATGCTGGCGGTTCTGGCGCTGCTACTTGCCAAGATGCTGGTGGATATGGTAGGATAAGCCGGTTTGAAAACCTTTGTTAGCGTGGAAAGGGGCTTGGGGATAATGGCGGATAAGCAAGGTGAAATCATGCTCAGCCTGCCTGCGGACAAGGACTATGTACTGCTTGCCCGTATGGTGCTCAGTGGCCTGGGAATGCTTGCCGGAATGGATGTGGGCCTGATCGACGACCTGCGAACGGCGACAAATGAATGCTGCGACTGTCTGCTGCACCAGCCCATGAAGGCCGAGCGGCTGGAGCTGCGCGCGCGAATCTGCGACGGGCGGCTGTACTGCTGCCTGAACGCTGTACGCAGCGGCGGGCCGTCCGATCTGCCGCCAAGTGATCTGGAGATCACCCGTGGGGTGCTGGAAACGCTGATGCCGGACGTATCGCTGCAGAGCGACGCATGCGGGGTGGGCTCGATCGGTTTCTCACTCCCAGTGTAAGGGGTTGGATGCGCGATGAACGACGAACGATTGGTTCCGATCATGGAACGGTACGCGGCTACGCGGTCGCCGGCGTTGCGGGATGAACTGGTGGAAAGCTATCTGCCTCTGGCGCGTGCCGTTGCGCGGCGCTTTGAAGGGCGCGGGGTAGAGCGCGAGGACTTGCAGCAGGTGGCCAGTATTGCCCTGATGAAAGCTGTGGAGCGCTTTGACCCTTCGCGCGGATTCCGGTTCGTAACCTACGCTATCCCCACCATTGCGGGCGACGTGCGCAACTACTTGCGGGATAAGGCCAGCGGAATGCGCGTGCCGCGGGATGCACGCCAGAAATTGTTTAAAATGCAGCAGATACGGGAGCAGTTTGAGCGGGAGAAGTTCCGTGAACCCAGCGCCCATGAACTGGCGGACGCCATGCAGATCACGCCTGATGAACTGCTTGGCTTGCTGGATATGCGCAACCAGACGGATATCGCTTCGCTGGACGCGCCTGTGGGCGAGGAAGGCGACGCGGATCTGTCCGCCATGCTGGGTGTGGACGACGGCGGATACGAACGCGTAGAGCAATCTCAGTGGATGAGCTGGATTTTAAGCAAGGTGGACGATAAAGAACGTCAACTGTTAGTCCTGCGTTACCGTGACCGGCTGGGCCAGCGAGAAACGGCCAAGCGGCTCGGGGTATCCCAGATGCAGGTATCCCGTATGGAACGGCGGGTGCTGGCCCGGTTGCGCGCGATTGAGGAAAGCGGCGCGTAAGAGGCATGTACCTGCGACGCTGGAAACAGGCCGGAACGAATCGGGTTGCCTGTGCGAAGAGCAGGACGAAGAAACGATATTGCATGAGGAATGATAACGGCAGATCGGGAAGGGAACGATTTCCCTTCCCGGTCGATATTCCATTGCAGGGAAAGGAGGAGCGCAATGCAGGGGAACGGGATGAACGGGCAATGGACGCCCGAACAGATTGCCCAATGGCAGGCCGCGCAGGGGATGACCCCGGAACAGGCCGCGCAATGGCAGGCCATGCAGGGAATGACCCCGGAGCAGGCTGCCCAGTGGCAGGCGATGCAGCAGGGCGCGGCTCCTTCCGGACCATGGCAGAACGTGCTCCCTCCGGAACAAACCGCCGCCTGGCCAACGGCGCAACAGGGCGTGGATCCTTTTGCCCCCTGGCAGACCGCTCCCACGATGACGCCGGATCAGTTTGCCCAATGGCAGGCGTCGCAGGCTGCGGCGCCTGTGACGCCGCAGCAGGGCGCCCCGGGCATGACCGAGGAACAGCGCATCCAGTGGCAGGCGGCGCAGATGGGGATCAGCCCCAAACAACTGATCGAACTGCAGGCTACGCAGAAAGCCCGCGCAGCGGCGCGCGCCAAAAAGGAACGCAAGGAAAAGCGTAAGGAGAAACGCCGTCAGCGCAGCCGGGGTACCCGGATTGTGCAGGCGGTGGGGATCGTGCTGATCGTAGCGGTGGCCGTGCTCTTTGTGCTCAACAATATGAAGGGCAGTCTGCCCACTACCGCCGTGATTACGGAAGGGACGCTGGGCACTATTTATACCGGCGACGCGATGATCGTGCGCAACGAAACGGTTTATAACGACGAAGGCGTGCAGAATATCGATTATGTGGCGCAGGAGGGCAGCACCGTTTACCGCGGCGACGTGGTGTGTTATGTGTACTCTACCGGCTACAGCAGCAAGGAAATGGATACCCTGCAGGATGACCGCGACCAGATCAAGGATTATCAGCAGACGCTGCTGGCCGGCGAAACCGCATATGACCAGAAGATGTCGCGGCTAGAAACCGGAGTGGTACAGCGCGGGCTGGAAGTGCGTTCGCTGGTGCAGGGTGCGCGCGGCAACCTGATCAACGAGGAAACGATCCTGAAAAATGCCATCGACGAACGGCAGAAGTATTTTCGCAGCAAGTACTCCAGCGATATGCGCCTCAACCGCCTGTACGATAACGAATCCACCCAGCAGCAGCGTATTGACAGCTGGATTAAGCAGCGCGCCGCCACACAGCAGAGCATTATCAGCTTCTACACCGACGGTTACGAAACCGCGCTGACCCCGGATAAGTTTGAGACGTACTCGCCTGCCGAAGTGCGGGCCATGTTCGATGGTAAAAAGCCGGATGTGAACTTGTCCGAACGCGGCAAAACCGACCTGTACCGGCTGGTGAAGAACGACAACTACGCCGTGCTGATGCTGATTCGCAACAGTACGTGGACGCCCGTGGAAGGCACCACCTACAAACTGATGCTGGAACAGTTTAACAATACCACCGTGGACGCGAAAGTGCTGAGTTACACCCGCGCCAGCGGCGAACTACTGGTTCGTCTGGCAGTGCTTGGGGACGTAACGCCGGTACTGTACATGCGTACCTGTCAGGCGGAACTGGGCGAGTACGCCGACGGCCTGGTGGTGCCCGCTTCCGCGATATACACGCAGAACGAGCAACAGGGTGTGGTGCGTGTGGAGCAGGATGGGAGCATGGTGTTTATTCCGGTCAGCGTCGTCGCCACGCAGGGGGACAAGGTGTTTATCTCCGCCATCCAGACGGGGGTATTGGGTAAGGGGCAGACGGTACGTCTGTTTCATTAGGAGGTGTTACCTTTGGAGGAAACGCAGAAACCGGTTCAACCGGTGTTGCTTGCGGATATTCCGGCAGAAACACTGCGCCGAAATGTTGCGGAAGTTTTGAAAGTTTTGGAAGAAAATACCTACCGTGACGCGCCTCCCGCCCGTCTGATCGCAGTGACCAAAACGGTGGAACCATTGATTATCAACCGACTTGCGGCTTTTGGCATCGGAGACATCGGGGAGAATCGGGTTCAGGTTGCCCTGCCGAAACTGCCGAAAATTGACCCACAATTTCGTTTGCATTGGATTGGAAGGTTGCAAACCAACAAAGTTAAAGATATAATAGACAAAGTATGGATGCTCCACTCTCTGGACAGGCTTGCCCTGGCGGAGGAAGCGGAGCGACGTGCCGACGGCCGAGGGCTTATTTTGCCCGCACTGGTGCAGGTGAACATTGCCGGGGAAAGCCAGAAAGCTGGTCTTGCCGTGGAGGAGGTTCGCCCCTTTCTGCGGCGCATGAAGGACTATCCGCATTTACGGGTTCGCGGGCTGATGGCGATTATGCCGCTGATTGATGACGAGCGTCAGCTGACGCAGTACTTCCGGGGGATGCGCACGCTGTTTGAGCAGCTTCGGGACGAAGCGATCGAGGGCGTAACGATGGAAGAGCTCTCCATGGGGATGAGCCACGATTTTGCGATTGCCGCGCGGGAAGGCGCTACCATGGTGCGCGTCGGCACCGCGTTATACCGCTGGGAATAACTTGTTTTTCCCGGGACGGGGCAGCGCCCGCAAGGCGACGTGCCCAAGACCCGACCGATATCCGGTTGATTCCGATACCAAGGCAGGGGGTACGACGCTTGGGTATGTTCCAGAAGGTTAACGATTGGCTGTCCGACCGCGGCGGACGATTCTTCCGCAGTGGAGAAGCCGGCCATAACGCCGGGGGAGCCTACTATGCCTCGCAGGAGGCGGAGCAGGCTTACGGCGGTATGGGCACGGCCGCACAGGACGCCGAAGGTTTGGGCGATACAGCGCGTACCGCGGCGGCGGATACGATGAATACGGAAGGGAACGATCCGTATGGCGGCCGCGTGCCGTACCGTTCGCAAAAGGACCTGCAGGCTGATGCGGAGATGCAGCGCCGCCGCGAGGCGGAGGAGCAGGCCCGCCAGCAGCAGGCTGCCTACCAGCAGCAACAGCAGACGCAGGCATACCCGCAGGCATCCGCGCAGACTGCCTACCAGCAGCCCAGCAATATTTTGCCGTTCCCGGGCATGATCCGCGGGCCGGAAGGCAACCTGTACGCCCATGTGGAGTATATCGTGCTGCTTCGCAGCCGTAACGAATGCACCCGGATTATCGAGTATATCAAGGCCAACGCTTCGGTCTTTCTGAATATGGAGTTTATCGCCAACGACAGCGAACGCCAGCGTTGCGTGGATATGTTAAGCGGCGCGGCGTACACGCTGGGCTGTCGGCTGAATAAAATCTCACAGCGGGGCGTGTACCTGATTTCCTCGCCGTCCGTTTACGTGGTGCTGGACCCTGCCATGCAGAAATATGCGGCTTCTGTGGAAGCGCAGAACTATGTGCGCCCGGAATACGCCGGGTATCAGCAGCAGCCGTTTAACAACCCGCAGACCTTCGCCTTCGCGGCGCAGCCGACCGCCGGTTTCCCGGGGCAACAGCCGATGGGCTTTGCACCCCAGCCGGCACAGACGGCGCCCGGTTACGGCATGGACGCCCGACAGACGGGCGGTTATCAGGCGCAGCATGGCATGGGTTACGCCGCGCCGCAAAACACCGGGTACGCAGGGCAGCCGGCCGCCAACGCGGGGTATACACCCCGGCAGGCGGGTTATGCGGCCCCACGGCAGAGCGCGGCTTTCGGTTTGGGCGCACAGGCAAACGCCTATCGGCAGCCTTCGGAGACCGAATACCCGCAGGAGCAGCAGGATGCGGCTTATGTGGCAGGCGCGCGGCCTGAAAACGTTCCCCAGCGTCGTCGTACGGCGGCCTACAATCTGTAGCGGGTTTGGTTCGCTGCGGCAAACGCTTCAATCTGCAACGATACGGGAGGGATACGGATGCTGGTTACGCTTCTCAATTTCATTTTCAATCTGTTGATCTTTCTGCTCAACGTCGCGTTTTGGGTAATGCTTGTTTATGTGGTCATGTCTTTGCTGATTCCCCAGAACAAGTACACGCTGCTGGTGGGAAAATACGTGGAGCCGGTGCTTGCCCCTCTGCGGAACTGGCTGTATAAAATGTTTCCGAAACTGTCCGGATTACGGGTAGACTTTTCGCCGGTCGTTTTCTGGCTGCTTCTGAAGGTCGCTGCCTGGCTGCTGATGCTTCTGAAAGCTATTCTGCTGTAATGCCCCGCACGGCCGATACGCCGGTGCCTTTCAGCAGGTTTCTGGAACTGGCCGAACAGGCGGATCGCCAGCAACGGGCTCGCATCACGGCATTCTTAACGCCTCCCGAGGCCGAGCTGGCAATGGCCGCCGGTAAACGGGCGCGGGTGAACGGGTCGCTGTTTGGCGGCTACGAGGGCGCGGAACGGCAGATGGCCCGCTTCAGCCCCGAGGATGAACCGACTGAACCGTTCCCCATTACGGCGATCGAGATTACCTGGCCGCATCAGCAGGCACCCGGCCACCGGGATCTACTGGGCAGCGTAATGGCGCTGGGGCTGGATCGCTCCCGCATCGGCGATATTGTACTGTTGCCGGATAAGGCGTATCTTTTTGCCGAGGCGACGCTGGCCGGAGAGATCGCACGCGGCCTGCTGGAAGCCGGACATATCCGGCTGAGCGTGCGCCTGACCGACACGCTGCCGGAACTGCCGGCCCCGGAAGGCGAGGCTATCACTTTTACGGTGCAAAGCCCCCGGCTGGACGCCGTTGTTGCGGACGGGTTTCACCTGAGCCGTGGATCGGCGGCGGAACTGATTACCTCCGGCGCGGTGAAACTGCGCTACGTGCCCACCCTGCGCCCGGACGCGCGGGTAGAGGAAGGCGATGCGATTTCCGTGAGGGGCTATGGCCGCTTGCGGGTGGACGGTTTCGGAGAAACGACCCGCAAGGGTCGTCTGCCGGTTAAAGCTACACGTTTCGGAACCAACCGCGCATGATTTTTCCCCCATTATCGTTTGAAAGGAGCAATATCATGGCCATTACCGTATCGGACATCGAGCAGAAGGAGTTTGCCTACAAAGGCGCGGGTTACGATCCCTATGATGTGGATCAGTATCTGGACCAGATTTGCGATGAAATGGTTGCCATGCAGGATCGTATCGCCCAGCTGGAGGCAGAGCTTGCCAAGGCGAAACGGGAAACGGAGCTGGCTGCGCGCGCCGCAAAACCTGTGGAAGCCGAAGTGGTGAAAGCGCCCGTCGCCCCCGCAACGCAGACGCTGGAATCCATCCTGATTAACGCGCAGAAGCTGGCCGACGGCGCGGTGGAAGACGCCAAACACAAGGCGGAATTGATCGTGAAGGACGCGCAGGACAAAGCAAATGCAATTCTGGCAAACACCAGCGACGAGAAAGACATGCTGGAAAAAAGCGTGAAGGCGCTGCGCGCTTCCGCTAAAGAGTTCCAGGAGAAGTTCTCCGATTTACTGGACGAGCAGAAGGATTTGATGGAAAGTCACGCTTCGCTGTTCGGCGACGAAAAAGAGTAATCAAGCACGGTTGCAAATCAAAGGTCTGTACGGGAAGCGAAAGCTTCCCGTTTTCCGTAAAAAAGCTGAAAAAAATGACTTGACTTAAACACCGTGTCGCAGTGTACGCTTGTTGCAGGAAGGGGGAACGAAAGGCAATGGAAGCGATCACCGTAACCGCCGTTACCCGGCAGCTCAAGGTTTCTACCCGGATGCTGCGGTACTATGAACAGCTGGGGCTGATCCGCAGCATTCGCAAGGACGGATACGCCTACCGCATGTACGACGAAACCGCCGTGGCCCGCCTGAGGCAAATCCTGATCCTGCGTAAACTGCGCATCCCGCTCAAGCAGATTCAGCGCATTCTGCAAACGCCGGACGCGTCGGCGGCAATCGACGTATTCCGGCAAAACATCGCGGAAACGGATACCAC